>JBBDQS010000114.1:61409-97968 GCA_040905805.1 Egibacteraceae bacterium
ATGCCCGGGCGTTCCGCCGGGCCACGCGCCCACTGTGGAGTAGCGAGGCCCGGCCCGCCCCGGCCCGGCCACGGGGTATGCTGCCCACCGAGATGGGCGATCGGTGACGGGCGGCGGCGAGGCACCGAGGGCAGGGCGGGGCGGCACCGAACCTTCGGCGTGGGTACGACGCTTCGCCGAGCGGATCCCGGCGGGTGGGACGGTGCTGGACCTCGCCTGCGGGCGCGGGCGCCACACCCGTCTGCTCCTCGCGTTGGGGCATCCCGTGGTGGCTGTGGACCGCGACGTCTCCGCGGTGGCCGACCTCGACGGCGCTCTGGAGGTCGTCGAGATCGACCTCGAAGACGGCCGTGCGTTCCCTCTGGCGGAGCGGCGCTTCGACGGGCTGGTGGTGACCGCCTACCTGCACCGGCCGTTGCTCGGCGCCCTGGTCGAGGCGGTCGCCCCGGGCGGCACGCTCATCTACGAGACCTTTTCGTCTGACCACGCGCGCTTCGGCCGGCCGACCAACCCCGACTTCCTGCTGCATCCCGGCGAGCTGCTCGAGGTCGTGCGTGGCCACCTGCGGGTCGTGGCCTATGAGGACCTCGTCGTACCCGGTCCAGCCGCGCTGCAGCGCATCTGCGCCAGCCGTGACCCCAGTGCGAGCACCTCCGCGGTGCGTCGGTGCCATGAATCAGTGCGGGGCGCCTGAGGATGCTCGAGACGCGTGGCGTCTTGCCGTTGTGGTGGTGGCAAGCGTGCGGGTCGCGATGTTCTTGGCTGCCGCGGGCGCCGCGTGACTGTTGGCAAGCGATGCCTCGTCCCCGACATCCGACCTGTGGGAGATGTGGCGGCGCTGGGGACGCCGACCTCTACGTGAAGATCGCGGAGCAGGGCTACGCGGCGACCCGTGATGAGAGCATCAGGCCTTCTTCCCCTGTTCCCCGTGCTGGTGCGGGCATGGGGCTGGGTGGGTCTGCCACCGGTGGCGGCGGGCATGCTGGTCAGTCTCGTGTCGTCGGTGGTGGCCAGCCACTACATCATTCGGCTGGCCGACGAGGTGGCGGGTCCGGGCACCGGCCGCCGAGCGGTCTGGTACCGCTCCCCCCTGCGGCTGGTGTGCGTGGAGGATCGGGGCCTTGTGCCGGTCCCGTTCCTGAACGCTCCCCCTTCCACCGTGATTGGGGCCGCTTGCGCGGCCATCTGCGGCGAAGAAGACGCCGTGCGTCGTCGGCAGGCTACGGAGCGGCGGCATCTTTTCCCCAGGCACGATGACGAATTCCGGGTGACCCGCTGCCGCCGGTGCACGATGGGGCCATGCACACCTGGACCGCTGCCGCTCGAGTCCTGCGGGCGGAGGCCGGCAGGATCATCCTGCGCCGCCTCCCGCCCCAGGTCCCGCCGCTCGTCGCCGTGGTCGGGGGTGCTCGCCCGGCGGCGGCGATCGCGCTGCGCAACTGCGATCCCGACCGTCCGAACCGCACGGTCGCAGAACTCGTCCTGCTTGCCGCCTCCTTCCGGCCCGAGCGCATCCTCGTGGGCCTGCCGTTCGCGCTCGATCCCACCAAGGACCGTCGCAGCGGAGTCCTCGTCGTCCACGATCTGCAGTGCGTCCTCGATGGGTTCGTCGAGGTGACCCGGGTCCGGGCATGGCGACGCCTCGGCCGGCGCGTGCTGTGGCAGCCGACCGAGTTGCGGCAGTGCGAGATCCTCGACGCGCAGGTGGCGCTGCTCGCCCGCGAGGTCGTCGCCGAGCGGCCGGCGGAACCGGAGCCCGACGTGCAGGAACGGCTCGTCGCACGCTCCCTCGCCGCCGGCCAGGTCGTCAGGATCGCCCCGTCGATGTCGCGCACGGCGAGGTGACCGCCGGCCGCCCACCCCCTGGTCGCGCCGTGGTGTCGGGCGGCACGCGCATGGGGACTGGGCCGCAAGCGCACGCGATGCTGCTATTATGCATGCATGCCCAGCGTCACGATCAGGGACCTTCCCGACGACGTTCGGGATGAGCTTGCGAGCCGTGCCGCCCGCAGCGGCCGCTCCCTGCAGCAGTACCTGTGGCAGCACCTCACCGACCTTGCCGCAGGCCCCGACATGGAAACGCTGCTCGACGAGATCCGCCGCCGCAAACAGGCGAGCCCCGCGACCCTGGACGTGGGCGACCTGCTGCGCTGGCGCGACGAGGACCGAGCCTGATCCGTGGTCGTGGTCGACGCCTCGGTGGTCGTGGCCGCGCTGATCGACTCCGGTTCGACGGGTCGGTGGGCTGAACAGCAGCTGGCGAGTCAGCCGTTGGCTGCACCGCACCTGTGCCCAGTCGAAGCGGCCAACCTGTTGCGGCGGAGCGAGCTGGCGGGAGGCATCGATCGATCTCGAGCGGCGTCAGCGCACCAGGATCTTCTGCGTCTGCCCTGGCAGCTCTACCCCTACGAGCCCTTCGGAGCGCGGGTCTGGGAGCTCCGCCCGAACGTCACCGCCTACGACGCGTGGTACGTCGCGGTGGCCGAGCTGCTGGGTGCGCCAGTCGCCACACTTGACCGCCGGTTGGTGGGCGCCACCGGACCCCGGTGCGCCTTCGTCATTCCGCCGATGCCGGTAGGCGCCTGATCAGCAGTCCGGGTACTCCGCCCCGACAATACGCGCACCCTGGCTCAACCTCGGCCACCGCCCGCATGGTCGCCTGCGACGGTGAGGTCACCGCGATCGCGTGCCTCCACGCGATCCACCACGATGACTGGCTCGTGGTGCGCACAGCCGCCGGCGGCTACCGCGCCCGACCACCCACTGCCGGTGAGGGGCGATCTACCGCCTGATCGCACCCGACCGCGGCGGTGGGGGGTCAGACCCTGCCGTGCATTGCGGCATCGGTTCCGCGGGATTGTCACACCCCGTTGTTACGGTTCGTTCCGAACGGCTGTCCGATGCGGCGGCCCCCCGCAGGGCCGGCGAGCGAGGGAAGGAGGCGGCGTGGTGCGGTTCGTGCACACGGCGGACTGGCAGCTCGGCATGACCCGCCACTTCCTCGCACCCGAGGCGCAAGCGCGCTTCGCCGACGCCCGCCTGTGCGCGGTGCGCGCGGTGGGAGAGGTCGCCGCCGAGCACGGCGCGGCCTTCGTCGTGGTCTGCGGCGACGTGTTCGAGTCCAACCAGGTCGACCGTCAGGTGGTCGTGCGGGCGCTGGAGGCGCTCGCGGCCTGCCCGGTGCCGGTGTATCTGCTGCCGGGCAACCACGACCCCCTCGACGCGGGGTCGGTGTACCGATCGCCCACGTTCATCGCGCACCGTCCCGCCAACGTCGCGGTGCTCGACGGCGACACGGTCGTGACCCCGTGCCCCGGCGTGGAGCTGCACGCCGCCCCGTGGCGGTCCAAGCGGCCGCTGGTCGACCTCGTCGCCCGCACCGTGGCGGACCTGGAGCCCGACCCGGCAACGGTGCGCGTGGTCGTCGGCCATGGCGCGGTCGACGCGCTGGCCCACGGCCGGAACGAGGACCCGTCGGTGATCGTGCTGGCCGCCGCCGAGGCCGCCATCGCCCAGGGCCTGGTCGACTTCGTGGCGCTGGGCGACCGCCACTCGCTGACCGAGGTTGGGACCACCGGGCGGGTCTGGTACGCCGGCGCCCCCGAGCCCACCGACTACGACGAGGTCCTTCCCGGCCACGTGGCCCTGGTCGACGTCGACGCTGAGCAGGTGACCGTCACCCCCTGCCCGGTCGGCACCTGGCGGTTCGTGCGCTACGCCGCCGACCTGGACAGCCCGGCCGACGTCGCCGCGCTGGCGGCCTGGCTCGACGACCTGCCCGACAAGGAGCGCACGGTCGTGCAGCTGCGGCTGGTCGGCACCCTGGGCCTGCGCGACCACGCCAGCCTCAGTGCGCTGCTCGACCATCACCGCGACCTGCTCGGCGCGCTGGAGACACCCTCGCAGCACACCGGCCTGGCCGTGCGTCCCGACGACGCCGACTGCGACGCGATGGACCTGGCCGGGTTCGCGGCCGCGGCCCTGCGCGACCTGCAAGACGCCGCCGGCGCCGACGACGCGGCGCCGGTCGCCCGCGACGCCCTGGCCCTGCTGTACCGGTTGAGCACGGGAGCGCCGTCGTGAGGATCCACCGGTTGCGCCTGGTCGACTACCGCGGTGTCGACGCCGCGGAGGTCACCTTCGCCCCGACCGGCGTGACCGTCGTGCAAGGCCCCAACGAGGCCGGCAAGACCAGCCTGGCCGAGGCCCTGGACCTGCTGCTCGACCACTACGACGACACGCAGAAGGCCGCCGTGCGCGCGGTCAAGCCGCTGCACCGCGACGCCGGCGCCGAGATCACCGCCGAGCTGTCCGCCGGTCCCTACCGGTTCACCTACACCAAGCGCTTCCACAAGGACCGGGCCACCACCCTGACCGTCCACGAGCCGGCGCCCGCCTCCTCCACGGGCCGGGAGGCGCACGACGCGGTGCAGGCGATGCTCGCCGAGACCGTGGACCTGGCGCTGTGGCGCGCGCAGCGTCTGACGCAGGACGGCAGCGTCGAGCAGGCCGACCTGCGCGAGCAGACCGCGCTGGCCCGCGCGCTGGACCGCTCTGCTGCCGGGCCCGCCGCGGGCGACCGTGAGGACACGCTCCACGAGCGTGTCATCGCCGAGTACCGCCGCTACCACACCGCCACCGGGCGGCCGAGCAAGGCGGTCAAGGAGGCGGTCACCGACCACGAGGCCGCCTGCCACGACGCGGACCTCGCGCGCAAGCAGCTCGACGAGGTCGAGGCCGACGTCGAGCGCTGCGCCGCGCTGGAGCGCGACCTGGCGGCCTGCCGGGTGCGGCTGCGTGACCACCAGCGGCGGTTGCCCGAGCTGGAAGCGGCCTGGTCGCAGCTGTCTGCGCGCCGCCAGGAGGTGCACCGCCTGGCCCTTGCTGCCGAGCTGGCCGAGGCGACCGTCGTCACCGCCGCCGGTGTGCTGCAGGCGCGCCAGGACCTGGCCGCTGACGTCCAGGTCGC
Organism: Egibacteraceae bacterium; assembly: GCA_040905805.1. NCBI lineage: Bacteria > Bacillati > Actinomycetota > Nitriliruptoria > Egibacterales > Egibacteraceae > Egibacteraceae bacterium. Next base: position 66,379 of record JBBDQS010000114.1, read on the forward strand.
CGGCGCGGCCCTGGCCGAGCTGCGCGGCGAACAGTCCCGCGCCGCTCCCGCCGCCGCGGCCGCCGAGCGCGCCCGCGACCAGGCTGGGAGAGAGGTGGGTGAGCGCAGCGCAGCGCTGCGCGACGCGCAGGACCGGACCGTGCGCGCACGGGCGGCTTACGAGCGCCGCCGTGATCGCCTGGACCTCGAGCTGCTGGCCGAGCGCGCCGAGCGGGTGACCGACATGCAACGCCAGGTCGCCGAGGCCGAGGCGGCGCTGGACGGCGCGCGCGTGGACGCCGCGCTGCTCGCCCGGATCGAGGCGGCGCACCTGGCGGTGGTGGAGGCCGAGGCGCGTCTGGAGGGCGACCACGCGGTGGTGGCGGTCCGCCCGCTCGGGGCGGGACCGGTGCAGGTGGGCGGCCGGCAGGTCACCGACGCGCAGACGCTGGCGGTGACCGCGCCGCTGGACGTGACCGTCCCCGGTGTCGTGGCCGTCTCCGTGCGCCCGGGTCGGGGGGTCGCTGCGCTGGCGGCCGCCCGCGACGCGGCCGCGTCGCACCTGGTCGCCTGCTTGGGTGAGGCCGGGGTGGCCGACGTCGCCGCCGCCCGCGCCGCCCACCGCCGGCGCGAGGAGGCCGGACGCGCCAGGGCCGACGCCCACGAGGCGCTGCGCCGCGACCTGCGCGACCTGACCCCCGACCTGCTGGCCGACAAGGTCCGCCGGCTGCGCGAACGCGTCGGCGACGTCGACCTGGACACCGACCTCGACACGGCGCGCGAGGCCGTCGAGCAGGCCGAGGGCGCCGTGGCGACCGCGACAGAGGCGCTCACCGACGCCGAGCAGCTGCTGGCCCGTGCCGCCAGCGAGCGTGAGGGCGCCCGCCACAGCCGTGCCGAGCTTCAGGGCCGAGTCGAGGCCGCGACCGCCAGGCTGCAGGAACGCTCCGCCGCGCTGGCCGACGCGCGCACCGAGGCCGCCGACGCCGCTGTGGCCGCCCGCGCCGACGCCGCCGGCGAGGAAGCCGACGCCGCCATCCGCGCGCACGCCGACGCGGCCGCCGACCTGGACGCTGCCGACCCCGACGCCGTGCGGGCCGCGCTGGACAACGCCCGCGACGCCGCCGAACGCGCGACTGCTGAAGCCCGTGGGCTGGAGCACGAGCTGCTGCAGATCCGCGCTCGCCTGGAGGTGCGCGGCGAGGAGGGACTGGCCGACCGCCTGGCCGAGGCCGAGTCGCGGGTGGCCCGCACGGGTGTGCACCGCGAACGGACCCAGGCCCGCGCCGCCGCGGCCCGGTTGCTGCACGAGACCATGACCTGCCGACGCGACCAGGCCCGCCAAGCCTACGTCGCGCCGTTCCGCGACAAGATCACCGCGCTCGGACGGGTCGTGTTCGGCCCCGACCTGGCGGTGTCCATGGACGAGGACCTGGCCATCACCAGCCGGACCCTGCACGGGGTGACGGTGCCCTTCGCCGAGCTGTCCGCGGGTGCCCGCGAGCAGCTGGCGGTGATCGCACGGCTGGCCTGCGCGGCGATCACCAGCGACGACGGCGGCGTCCCGCTGATCCTCGACGACGCTCTGGGCCACTCCGACCCCGCGCGCCTGGAGGCCCTCGGGGCGGTGTTCTCCTTGGCCGCGCGCGACGCCCAGGTGATCGTGCTGACCTGCATGCCCGAGCGCTACCAGCACATCGGCACCGCCCGGGTGGTGCGCCTGGACTGACCCGGCCAGGCCCGGCGCGGCTATTGCCCCAGGTCGAACCCACCCACGTCGAGCGCGTCGTCGGGGTCGAGCTCCAGGAGGAAGTCGCGGCAGCGGGCGGCTTCCTCGACCTCGCCGATGGTGAACGCCGCGTGCATCAGGCTGTGCACGCTGCGCAGGAAACCGCGGTTGGGCTCGTGGCGCCACGGGACGGGACCCTGGCCGCCCCAGCCGGCCTTGCGGATCGTGTCCAGACCGCGGTGGTAGCCGGTGCGGGCGAAGGCGTAGGCGGCAACCGGGTCGCCGGCGTCAAGGGCCCACTCGGCCAGCCGCGCCCACGCGTCGAGGTAGGCGGGGTGGGTCGCGGCGACGACCCGCAGCCCTTCCCCGAGGGCCCCGTCGTCGCCGTCCGCGGCGGCCAGCGAGCGGACGCGTGCCAGGGCCTCGGACCACTCCGCCGGCACCGGGGCCAGCTCGATCTCGGTCACGCCATGCATCGGGAGTTTGCTCATGGCCACGGTCTACCACCTCGGGGCCTCCCGGCCCAGCGCGCAGCACGGTTCTCCGGCGTGTGTGCGGGCTAGGTGCGAGCTTCCTGCGGTGTCGGTGACCCGAACTCGCCCGCTTGGACCACGAAGTCCACGAACAACCGGGCGGTGGCCGGGAGGCGTTCGGTGTGGGCCACGAGGTGCCAGTCCCGGCGTATGGGTGTGTCCGGGATCGCGAGGATGCTGAGCGTGCCTTCGGCGACCTGGCGGGCGACAGCGTCGCGGGACACCAGCGTCACGCCCAGGCCCGCCACGACCGCCTCGACGATGGCCACGTTGGACCCGAGGGTCAAGGTCCGTGGGTTGAGCTCGTGCTGCTCCAGGAAGGAGACCGTCGCCGCCCGGGTGCCGGAGCCGTGCTCGCGCAGCAGCCACGTCTGCGCGGCCATCCAGCGCATCTGGTCCTCGGGCGGGTCGAGGCCGTCGCGGGTGACCACGATCAGCTCGTTGCGCCGCACGGCGTGCACGTAGCGGTTGTTGTCGTCGGTCGGCCGGCCGCCGAGGGCCACATCCGCCTCGTGCGAGTCGAGCAGCGCGCGCACGCGCTCGCGATTGCCGACCTCCAGGTGCAGCCCCACCCCGGGGTAGCGCTCACGGAACCGCGCGACCAGCGGCGGCACGATCTGCTCGCCGGCGGTGGTGACCGCGGCCAGGCGCAGCTCGCCGTGCTCGGGGTCGAGCTCGCCCGCCGCCGCCCCGCGGGCCTCGTCCAGCAGGCCGAGGATGCGCCGGGCGTAGTCGGCGTACACGAGTCCCGCCTCGGTCAGGCGCAGCCCGCGACCCTCGCGCACGACCAGCGGGGTGCCGACCTCCTCCTGGAGGGCGGCCAGGGCGCTCGACACCGCCGAGGGGGTCACGACCAGCCGTGCGGCGGCGGCGCGCACCGCGCCGGTCTCCGCCACGGCCACGAACGTGCGCAGCTGGTTGAACGTCATGTGCGAGCTCCTTTGTGAAGTTCCCACTATACAAAGAGCCGCCATTCCGCTATGGACAGGCGATCAGTCGCCTGGCATTGTTCTTGTCAGCGGTGGGGGACTTCACATACCGAGCAACACCGAGCGAAGGGTGCAGCATGGCAGACAATGGCCAGAAGAAGGGCGAGAAGAACGGCGACGACCGCTGGGGCGCAGGGGTCATCCCCTACGCCAAGATGGGCTACTGGGAGCCCGACTACGAGCCCAAGGACACCGACATCCTGGCGGCGTTCCGGATCACCCCCCAGCCCGGCGTCCCGGCGAACGAGGCGGGCGCGGCCGTGGCCGGCGAGTCGTCGACCGCCACGTGGACGGTGGTCTGGACCGACCGCCTCACCGCGCACGAGCACTACCAGGCCAAGTGCTACAAGGTCGAGCAGGTCCCCGGCCAGGACAACCAGTACATCGCCTACATCGCCTACGATATCGACCTGTTCGAGGAGGGCTCCATCGCCAACCTCACCTCGTCGATCATCGGCAACGTCTTCGGCTTCAAGGCGCTGACCGCCCTGCGCCTGGAGGACATGCGCATCCCCCTGCACTACGTCAAGACCTTCCAGGGGCCCCCGCACGGCATCGTCATGGAGCGCGAGTACCTCAACAAGTTCGGCAAGCCGCTGCTCGGTGCGACCACCAAGCCGAAGCTCGGCCTGTCGGCCAAGAACTACGGCCGGGTGGTGTACGAGGCGCTGCGCGGTGGGCTGGACTTCGTCAAGGACGACGAGAACATCAACTCGCAGCCGTTCATGCGCTGGCGCGACCGCTACGTGCACGTCATGGAGGCCGTCAAACGGGCCGAGGCCGAGACCGGTGAGACCAAGGGCCACTACCTGAACGTCACCGCGCCCACGATGGAGGACATGTACGAGCGCGCCGAGTTCGCCAAGGAGGTCGGCAGCATCATCATCATGATCGACCTCACCATCGGCTTCACGGCGATGACGTCGATGTCGAAGTGGGCTCGTGCGAACGGGCTGATCCTGCACCTGCACCGCGCCGGTCACGGCACCTACACGCGCCAGAAGACCCACGGTGTGAGCTTCCGGGTGATCGCCAAGTGGGTCCGTCTGCTCGGTGTGGACCATGTCCACGCCGGCACCGTCGTCGGTAAGCTCGAGGGCGACCCGAACATGATCGCCGGCTACTACGACACCTGCCGCCAGAGCTACACCCCGGCCGACCCGCAGAAGGGCATCTACTTCGACCAGGACTGGGGCTCGATGCCCGGTGTCATGCCGGTCGCGTCCGGCGGCATCCACGCCGGCCAGATGCACCAGCTGCTCGACTACCTCGGCGAGGACGTCGTGCTGCAGTTCGGTGGCGGCACGATCGGTCACCCCCACGGCGTCGCCGCCGGCGCGGAGGCCAACCGCGTGGCGCTCGAGGCCATGATCAAGGCGCGCAACGAGGGCGACGACTACGTGAAGAACGGTGACAAGATCCTGCGCGAGGCCGCGAAGCGCTGCGCGCCCCTGCAGGCAGCGATCGACACCTGGGGAGACATCTCCTTCGACTACCAGTCCACCGACACCCCCGACGTCGTCGAGACCCCGACGTCCGCCTAGCGCCGACGTCCCCTAGAGCCAAGGAGCCGACATGCACATCACCCAGGGAACCTTCTCCTACCTGCCGGAGTTCACCGACGAGGAGATCTCCAAGCAGATCCAGTACGCCATCGACCAGGGCTGGGCCGTCGCGGTGGAGTTCACCGACGACCCGCACCCCCGCAACTTCCTGTGGGACATGTGGGGCCTGCCGATGTTCGAGATCGAGGATGCGTCCGCCGGCCTCTACGAGATCAAGGAGTGCCGCAAGGCCTACCCGAACCACTACATCCGGGCCACGTTCTACGACGCCACCCTCGGCCGCCAGACCACCGCGCTGCAGTTCATCGTGAACCGCCCGCCGGAGGAGCCCGGGTTCCGCCTGGAGCGCCAGGAGGACCGCGACCGGGTGATCCGCTACACGCTGCACTCCTACGCGACCGAGCGTCCGAAGGGCGAGCGCTACAGCAACGGCAGCGGGAGCTAGGAGCGTCCATGGTCAGCAAGAACCAGGCCGAGAACAAGGACTCGGACAGCCGAGCCGGGTTTGGCATGAGCCAATCCCGCTCGGGGGCCCCGCCCGGGCAGGACCCCGAGGACACCGTCGAGACCCTCGGCGACGACGAGCTCGTCGATCTCCAGGCCGAGCTCAAGGAGTCGAACACCGACGAGGTCCTGGAGCGGCTCGACCGCGAGCTCGTCGGCCTGGTGCCGATCAAGACGCGCATCCGCGAGATCGCTGCGCTGCTGCTCGTTGACCGCCTGCGCAACCGCTACGGGCTGGCCTCGACGCGGCCGTCGCTGCACATGTCGTTCACCGGCAGCCCCGGCACGGGCAAGACCACCGTGGCGATGCGGATGGCCGAGCTGCTGCACCGCCTGGGCTACATCCGCAAGGGTCACCTGGTCAGCGTCACCCGCGACGACCTCGTCGGCCAGTACGTCGGCCACACCGCGCCCAAGACCAAGGAGGTCGTCAAGCGCGCGATGGGCGGGGTGCTGTTCATCGACGAGGCGTACTACCTGTACCGCGAGGACAACGAGCGCGACTACGGGCAGGAGACCATCGAGATCCTCCTGCAGATGATGGAGAACGAGCGCGAGGACCTCGTGGTCATCCTCGCCGGGTACAAGGACCGGATGGACTCGTTCTTCCAGTCCAACCCCGGCATGGGCTCGCGCATCGCCCACCACCTGGACTTCCCCGACTACGACATCGACGAGCTGCTGGCCATCGGCGACCTGATCCTCGAGCAGGAGAACTACGAGCTGACCGACGAGGCACGCACGCTCTTCCACGAGTACCTCGAGCGCCGCAAGGGCCAACCCCGCTTCGCCAACGCGCGCAGCGTGCGCAACGCGCTGGAGCGGGCGAGGCTGCGCCAGGCCAGTCGTCTGCTGTCGTCGACCAGCGAGAAGGTCGGCAAGGACGACCTGGTGCGCATCCTGCCCGAGGACATCGCGAGCAGCCGGGTCTTCAACGAGTCCGACGAGGTGGGTGAGGCCGGGGAGGCCACCACCGACGACGCCGACGCCGACCAGGCCGACGCGAGCTGAGCCGGGCGCCCACGGCCTACCATGTGACGATGGAGGTCTGGCGGGCGCGGCGGTGGTCGGCCGACGCGGGGGTCGCATGAGACGCGGGGCGCTCGCCGCGCTGGTGGTGCTCGGCATGGTGGCCTGCGGGACCGGTGAGCGACCGCAGACCCCCCAGCCCCGCGAGGGTCGTGCCGGTCTGCAGCTGTCCGGCACGGTGGCGGGGTCGCAAGTCGCCGTCAGCGACGGCTCGCCCGACCTGACCCTGGGCGACTGCGAGATCGCCGGTGGCTCCGCACGTGACCTCTGTGCGAAGTCCCGCGACCTGCGGGGCGGTCCGGTGGTGCTGGCAGTCCGCAACCCCGGGGTGCTGGTGGCGGGCGAGACGCTGCCCGTCGGGGCTCCGGGCTGCACGGGCCAGGGGTGCGACGCGGTCACGGACGTCGCGGTGGTCGACGTGCTGCTGGGGGAGGACGGCCCGCGCCGGGCCACGAGTGGGGTGCTGGCGCTCACCGCGGTCCAGGAGGGACGCCGCTACGCGGGTCGCCTGCGCATCGAGCTGCCCGACGGCATGCTGTCCGGCCACTTCGACCTGGTCCCGCGGCCGCGGTGACGCGGGCGACCTGCCGCAGCTGCGCTCGTCACCGGATGGCACCGTCGTCCGGCTGCACACCAGGCTCTCCTGAGCCCCTCACCGGCGCACGTCGTCCAAGCTCGGGACCTGTTCGTGCAGGGACGTGAGATCGGCCTCGGAGCGGCTGGCCAGCGAGACGCCGATGGCCACCACGGTCGAGGCCAGCAGCGCTCCGAGGAAGGGCTGCAGGGTCGGCACGGCGTCGGGGAAGGTGGCGAGCCGCAGACCGTCGAGCAGCGCGCCCTGGGACGCCAGCCCCGGGGCCACCGCGCCCACGAGGCCGGCCACGCCGCCGGCCAGGGCCGCTGCGGGTGTGGCTCGCCGCCAGAGGCCGAGCAGCGCCGGCACCACCGCGGTGGCGCACAGCAGGTCGGCGATCAGGAACAGCCGCAGCACGGAGTAGTTCTGCAGCGCGACGACCACCGCAGGGATCATCACCACGACGGTGACCAGGCGCGCGCCCCGCAGCGACAGCGAGGGGCGCTCGGCGGCCACCAGGGCGGCGAGGCCGTTCTCCAGCGTGTCCACCGACGAGGCCACCAGGGACACCCCGAGCACCAGCACCACGAGCGCCACCCAGGCCGGCAGGCCGGCCAGCAGCGCGAAGAACGGCACGGGGGGGTCCCCGAGGGCCACCCCGGCTCCGGCGGCAAGGATGCCGAGCGCGCCCACCGCGACCATGACGGGCACGGTGAGGACCGCGCCGAGCACGGCGCCACGGCGCAGTGCCCCAGGATCCCGTGCGGACCACACGCGCTGCCAGTAGCCCTGGTGGAACAGGTTGGCGGCCGTCACGGCGAGCACCAGGGTGATCGCGGCCTCCACGCCGATGCGGTCGACGCCGAGCAGCCCGGACGTGGTCAGCGCGACACCGGGCGCGGGGACCGCGAAGACGATCGCGCCACCGGCCACCGCGAGGAGCCCGAGCATCAGCCAGGCCTGCCAGCAGTCGGTGCGCAGACTCGCCCGCAACCCGCCGTACGCGGTGTAGGCGAGCGTGACGCCGGCGACCGCCAGCACCGCGACGCGCGCGTCGGCGCCCGACAGGATGGCCGTGATCGCGCCGACGGCGGTCAGCTCCGCGGTCACGAACAAGGCCATGTAGGCCACGCTCACGCCGACGACGTAGCCGTGGAAGACGCGGCCGTAGCGCAGGCGCACGAACTCGGTGAGGCTGTGCCCGGCGGGCACGATCGCGCGCAGGCGCGGGCCCAGCAGGGCAAACCCCACAATGGGGGCGCACGCCCCGAGGGCGTAGCCGACCACGGCGACCAGGCCCACGAACGCCCCCACCTCGGGGGCGGCGAACAAGATCCACGCGCCCATCCCGGAGGCCAGGAACGACAGGCCGAGCGCCCCGGCACGCTGGCTGCCGCGCGCGACCATGTAGTCCTCGACGCTGCCCTGCGACCCCCGGGCGCGAACGCCCACCCAGGCGAACACCCCCAGCGCACAGACGACCGCGACCACAGCGAGCAGGGGTTCGACCACGACGCACTCCCTCCGCCGGCATTACCCGGTTCAGGTTCAGGGGTCTGCATCGGGCCGGTGGCCCACGCACTCTCAGCTTGGAAGCTCCCCCAGCGTGCGTGACACGATAGCGGAGTTCCGCGCGCTCGGCGACCGGCGGTGCTCCCCACGCGGGCCCAGCCCCGGTGGTGAGCCCCGGTGGTCAGCCCCGGTGGTCAGCCTCCGAGTGCCCGGCGAACCCGGTGGAGCAGGGAGCGTGTGGGGGCGTCACCGGCGTCCGCGGCGGGTGCCTCGACGGGGCCGGTCAGCGGCGTCGGCAGGTCCTCGGGCGGGCTGACCACGACCTGCAGGATCAGCGGGTCGGGCGCGTCGTTGCGCACGCCGTGGGCCACCCCAGCCGGGATCAGCACCGACTGGAGCGGCTCCAGGGTCACCTCCGCGTCGTCGGTGACGACCCAGGCGCGTCCGCCCACGACCGTGTAGATCACGTCGGCGGTGCGCAGCACCTGGGCCGCGATCACCTGCTGGGGTTCGAACCCGACCAGGTCGACGGCGACGACGTCGGTCGCGAAGACCCGCCGGCTGAGCGGCCCGGACTCCTGGAAGTCGACGTAGTCGCGCAGGTCGACCGCGGCGGGCTCGAACCCCGCGGGTCCATCGGAGGGTCCCATAGCCCGCGAGTCTAGTGCGGGCTCGGTGGTGGGCGGACGCCCCGGTAGACTCGCCCGCGGCGAGCGGGCCGGACCCGTCTCGGCCGCGACACGAGGACTTGCGCATGCCGACCTTCCAGTACACCCAGCAGTCGCCGACCGCGGTCCAGGCCGATGCGGTCGTGGTCTTCGCCGCGGCCGGTGACGGCCGGGCGATCCTCGGCGCGGATGCCGTAGCGCTGGCCCGCGAGCTCGACAGCGACCTCGACGTGTGGCTGGCGGGTGTGGCCTTCGACGGCGAGCTGGGGGCGGTCGCCCGTCTGCCCCTGCGCGACCGGGCGGGCGCGGGCGTGCTGATGGTCGTCGGGCTCGGCATCGCCGACGAGGTCACGGTCGACACCCTGCGCAAGGCCGCCGGGGTCGCTGTCCGCAACGCCGCGAAGGACTCGACGGTGGCGCTCGTGGCGCCCGGTGACTACACCGCCGGCGAGCAGGCGGCCGCGGTCGCGCAGGCCCTCACGGAGGGCGCGGCACTCGGCGCCTACGCCTTCACCGAGTACCGGTCGAAGAACCCCGACACCCCGTCGCTGGAGGCGGTGGTAGTGCTCGCCGGTGAGGGGGTGGACCCCGACGCCGTCGAGGCGGGCCTGGCGGTGGGCCAGGCCACAGCCGCCGGCGTCGTCCTCGCGCGCGACCTCGTCAACACCCCCCCGGGAGCCAAGCGCCCGCCGGCCCTGGCCGACCGCATCGCCGAGGTCGCCAAGGCCGCCGACCTGAAGGCGAAGATCTTCGACGGCAAGGCCCTCGCCAAGGGCGGGTTCGGGGGCATCATCGGCGTGGGGCAGGGTTCCAGCGAGCCGCCCCGTCTGGTCGAGCTGACCTACGACCCGGCTCGCTCCAAGGGTCACGTGGTCTTGGTCGGCAAGGGCATCACCTTCGACTCTGGGGGGTTGTCGCTCAAATCCAGCACGGCCATGAAGACGATGAAGATGGACATGAGCGGCGCCGCCGCCGTGGTCGGTGCCATGTCGGTGCTGGCCCGCCTGAAGGTCCGGACGAAGGTGACCGGCCTGGTGGCGCTGGCCGAGAACATGCCGTCGGGCGACGCCATCCGGGTCTCGGACGTGCTCACCCACTACAACGGCACGACCGTGGAGGTCATGAACACCGATGCCGAGGGGCGTCTGGTCCTCGCCGATGCGCTGGCCTACGGCGCCGAGCGTGAGCCCGACGCGATGATCGACGTCGCGACGCTGACCGGTGCGCAGGTCGTCGCGCTGGGCAACAAGATCGCCGCCATCATGGGCACCGACGAGGCGCTGGTGAGCGCGCTGCGCGACGCCGCCGAGCAGACCGGGGAGCAGCTGTGGCCGCTGCCGCTGCCGGCGGAGTACGCCGAGCAGCTCAAGAGCGACGTCGCCGACCTGCGCAACGTCGGCAAGGCCCGCGAGGCGGGGGCGATCGTCGCCGGGCTCTTCCTGAAGGAGTTCACGGCCGGTCAGCCGTGGGCGCACCTGGACATCGCCGGGCCGGCGTTCAGCGACGACGGCGACGCCTTCTTCACCTCCAAGGGCGGCACCGGGATGGCGGTCCGCACCCTGGTGCGCTACCTGCAAGACCTCACGTAGACACGAAGCGGCTGCGGCTCACCAGGACGCGGTGGTGCCGGCAGTGGGCCACCTCCGCCCCGTCGGAGGTGACCGAGATGGAGAACTCCAGACGCCGGCCGTGGACGCCCATCAGCACGGCCTCGGCCTGCACCGTCTGGCCGGCGTGGCTCGGCAGGAGGTGCTCCAGCTCGACCCAGGCGCCGACGCTCGTCTTGCCCTCGGGCAGGCACGTGCCGAGCGCCTGCACGGCAGCCTGCTCGGCGAGCGCGAGCACGCGGGGGGTCGCAAGCACCGCCACGTCACCGCAACCCATCGCGAGCGCGGTGTCGGCTTCGGTCACCTCGAGGCTGACGGTCGCGCGACGTCCTGGTATGCAGTCGGGGTGGTGATCGCTCATCGTGGGTGCTCCAGGCATGGCAGGTTCGCCGGTACTCCCGGCCGCTGGCAGTATGGACCGCATCCGGTGCTGGCCAATCATGCGCGCGCCGCCATCTGCGAGGAGTCCCATGTCCGGTCCGCTCGGGGTCATGTCGGTGATCCTGTTGGAGGCGGCCGTCGGCGGCGCCGTGGTGCTGTGGGCCAGCGGGGTCTGGGGCGCGGTCCGGCGGGGGTTCTTCGTCCTGACCGGGGTGACCCTCGCCCTCTGCGCGGTGGGAGCGTGGGCGATCACCCGCGGGCAGGTGGCAGGCCCGGAGGTGACCGCGCTCGGCGTGTTCGCCGCGCTCCTGGTCGTCTGGCAGGTCCTGCTCCTGGCCCGCCAGGAGGCCGTCTCCCGCGTGGTCGGCCTGGCCGGGACGGCAGCCGGCCTGGTGGCGCTCGCCATGTTCGGGCTGGCCCATGGGGTCAGCCCGGGGCTGGCGGTCGCGGAGCTCGCCCTGGGCGCGCTGTTCCTGGGTTCGACGTTGTTCGGGCTGCTGCTCGGGCACTGGTACCTCGTCGAGCGGCGCCTGACCAACGTCTACATGATCCGCGGGGCCTGGTGGTACATCGCCGGGGTCGTCGCCGCGGTGGGGGCGGCGGTGCTCTCGGCGCAGAACCCGCCGCCGGACCTGGGCGGGGGCTTCTCGCCCGTCCTGGTGGTACCGGGCTTCAGCGTCATGCTGGCGGTCGGCCTCGTGGCCGTCTGCGCCCTGATCGCCGGCTTCGTCTGGAAGCTCGCCAAGGAGGGCGGGCGCTCCATCCAGGCGGCCACCGGCATGTTCTACCTCGCGGTGATCATGGCCTTCTCCGCGGAGCTCTCCACCAAGTTCCGCTTCTTCTGAGCCGGCGGGGCCGGCGGGGCCGTGACCAGCGGGTGTTCTAACTTTGCGACCTCATTGTGAGGCCGGTTGACCCCACGGTTGACCCCAACCAGGGTTTCGCTGCGTCGGCAAGCGGACCGCTTGGTCCTCAATCTCTCTCCCCGCCCCTGTGGGCGGTCGCCGCCGGCCTGTGGACCGCCGATCAGCTCGAGGCAGCGATCGCCGTGATCGCCGCCATGGTCGGCAGTGAGGCCGCGCTCACCGACGTGCGCCGCCGCGCCACCCCGGGCGTCGACCCCAAGACCATCAACGCCCGCGGCGAGGTCGAGGCGCTGGTGCCCGTCACCGTGCTGCACGCCAGCTCATGCCCTGACCCCGCTGACCACGATGTTCCTGCGGGGTCGCTGGGGTGCTGTGATACTGCGCGTGAGCCTGTCGCTAGCGCTCACGGCCATCGGCCTGGCGACCGCCGTGGCGATCGCCACGCTGCTGTGGCTGACCCTGGACGCCAGCGATCAGCGGCGACAGGCCGCCGAGCGCGCCGAGGCGCGCACCACCGCCGCCGTCCAGTGCGTCGCGCGCTGCTGCTCGTGCACCCTGACGTCCGCGATACAGACGCTGTCGAGCGCCTGTGCGGCGCCGAGATCACCGAGGGAGTGCGCGAGCGCATGGCGACCCCGCGATGATCAGGCGGTGGCTTGTTGTTCGCACGCGCCCATGGCGGGCTACGAGGGGGCCACGCATGGCGGACACCGGGAACCTGCAGCTGCCGAGCCACCCGAGGGCGGCGACTAATGGTTCCGACGGCGGCCGGCGGGCGACCGCGAAGGCGGCGGTGGAGTACGAGAAGCCATGAAGACGGTCCCCTCGTGCACCACCAACTTCGGATCGGGCTTCTTCGAGGCAGACAGAGATCCGTCTGGCAGGACGAACTGGTGCACGCGCGCGACGATCTGCCCCTTGGACCAGTAGCAAACTTCCTCGCTGACCGTTCCGGACGGCTGACCGGAGGAGTCCCGCGGCCGGCCGCGCGCCTCCACCAAGGCCTGGAGTTCGCCAGCGAGCGCACGCTCATAGAACCGCTGCTCGTTGAACAGCCGGCGGAGTTCCTCAGGGGAGACGATGACCGGCCAGCCCTGGGTGGTGTCGCTCATGCAGCCCCCGGCCGCGAGCTTAGAGCAGTAGACTTCGCCTCAAGATGCAGCGAGTACGAGTCGAAGGGGAGGGTATGGCGACCATCGATTTCGTCGTCGGGTATCTCGACGGCGCTCTGGACTTCGACGATCTGCACGCGCGCGTGCAGACGACCCACCTGCGGCGCCGGCCAGACCAGTTCTCGGCGGAGGTGCTGCGCGTCATGGGCGAGGCGACGAGCGCGAACTGGCCGGACGAGGAGATACACGAGGCGCTGGGTGAGCTGGTGAAGCGCAGTCGCGCTCACGGCCACATCGCAGTCCCCACCTCGTCGCCTTCGGGACAGATCTCCGTCCGGCTTGGCGTGAAAAACAGCTACCTTCGCATCGCTGGCCATGGGGGTCACCGAACCGAGGGCAACACGCAGGAGCTCACGCACTCGGCTCTCTAAAGCCCGAAGCCCGCACGTACGTCGGGGACGTCTGACTCCTTGACGCCCAACCCGATGTTGCGGAACTGGCAGCTCGAAAAGGTGCAGTTCTTCAGCCCCACGGCGCCGATGATGAGCTCTCGGGCGTCGGGGATCGTCCAGACGAGGGCGTCCCAGTCCGGCGCATCCCAGCCGCAGTTGATGATCGACACGCCTTCGACCAGGACGATCACCGCCGGCCCCACGATCGCGCAGTTGACAAACTCCACTCCTTCGATGAGGGGATCGTTGATCGCCCAGCGTGAGATCTCGACGACCTCGTTACGGGCCTCGCTCGGGTAGGGCTTCATTGGGCTTCCCTTATAGTGGCGGGAAGGGTTCTCGCCTCCCGGTAGGGGTCCAGAGTGTGTCATGCCGCGGCGCGGTGCACGCGCCGGCTACGGGAGTCACCTGGACCGGGACGGCGACGGCATCGGCTGCGAGTGACCTTCCCGGCCTCGTCGATGGCGCATCGACAAACTCGACCCGCTCCTCGACGAGTTCGGCGGGCGACCCGGGGGGCCCAGCTAGCCGGCTTCGAGCGTGGCGGCGGCGGCGAGGATCTCATCGGGGGATGCTCGGACGGTACCTCGTCGTGGTCGGATCCAGCGTCCAACAGTGCGACACCGAGCGTGGCTACGACCCGGTACGGGCCAAGGGTTGACCCCAACCGTGACCCCAACCGGCTACGGCATCGGCCGCCACCGTGGGCGTGTGCGCCTGTGAAAACCCTGGTGGCGTCGACGGGTTCGGTACCGGGTCGGCAGCCGCGATCGAAGTTCCGCTTCTTCTGGCGCGGCTGCGGGTCAGCTCGCGGCCTGCGCCAGGGCAAAGCGGACGACCGCGAAGTCCGACTCGGGCCACGCGCGGATGTTGCCTTGGAAGGCGAGCTTCTAACCCTTGCCTTGAGGGGTAAGTAGCGGCATGATGACGGCACGCCCCACCGAGCGAGGGAGTGCCACCCAATGATCGCCACCGACGCCACCGTGAGAGTGGCCCTGTACGCCCGCATCTCCAAGGATGACCGCCACACCGAGAAGGGCGTCACCCGCCAGCTCGAGGACGGGCGCAAGCTCGCCGCTGACCGCGGCTGGATCGTGGCCGGCGAGTACGTCGACAACGACCGCTCCGCGTTCAACGGCAAAGAGCGCGCCGAGTGGCGCCGTCTCCTGGCCGACGCCCCCGGGCTCGACCGCGTGGTCGCCTGGCAGCTCGATCGACTGTGGCGCAACAGCGCCGAGCGCGTCGCCGATGCCGAGACTCTCGCCCGGGCCCGCGTCGGGCTGACCCTGACGCAGGGCGGAGACTACGATCTCGCCACCGCGGCCGACGGGCTCACCACGGGCGTGCTCGGCGAGCTGGCTGCGTTCGAGTCGAGGTTGAAGGGCGAGCGGGTCTCCCGTGCTGCCCGCCAACGGGCCGAGGAAGGCAAGGCGAACACGGTAGTGCTGTACGGGTGGCGCCGCGAGCGCGAGTACGACCAGGCCGGCCGCGTGGCCGCGTGGTGGGACGTCGAGGAGCCGACCGAGGCCGACATCGTGCGCGACGTGGTGCGCCGCATCCTCGACGGCGAGCCGATCACCCGGATAGCCGAGGACCTGAACGCGCGCGGCGTGGTGCCCCCGTCGCGGCGCCCCGACAAGGCATGGTCGCGCTCGGGGGTGCGCGCGCTCGCGCTGCGCCCCGCGAACGCCGGGGTGCGCACCTACAAGGGCGAGACGTTCCCGGCCGCGTGGCCGGCGCTGGTGACCGCTGAGCAGCATGAGCGCGTGTGCGCGCTCCTGGCCCGCCGCAGTAGCGGCAAGGGCCAGCGGCCGGCCTCGCGCAAGTATCTGCTCTCGGGCGGGATCGGCGAGTGCGGCGTGTGCAACGGGCCGCTGCGCGGCCGGCGCAAGCGCAACCCCCGCGGCCAGGAGTTCGAGCTGTACGTCTGCCGGGATCGTGGCTGCGTCGGCCGCAACCGTGAGGCCGTAGACGAGTGGGTCGCCGCCGTGGTCACCGAGCGCCTGGCCCGCCCCGACGCCGCCGAAGTGTTCGCCCCCGACGACGAGGCCGCCCGCGCGGCACTCGACCGTGCCGAGGGCGTGCGCGCTCGCCTCGACAACGCCGCCGACGCCTACGCCGAGGGCACCATCGACCGGGACCAACTCGCGCGGATCAGCGGCAAGCTGCGCCCCGTGCTCGACCAGCTCGAAGGCGAGGCGAGGCGCCTGTCGGCCGGCGCGAACCTCGGCGTGCTCGGGCCCCTGCTCGCCGACCACGCCGGCGCAGTGTGGGCCGGGCTTGACGTGGCACGGCAACGCCGCGTGCTGGAGGTCCTGGGGCTGCGCGTGACCGTCATGCCGCAGCGGGACACCGCTGGCCCTAGGTTCGACCGCGACCTTGTGCGGATCTCCTGGCGGGCCTAGACGTCGAGGCCGACCACGACCTCCCGGCGCTTGGCCGCCGCCTTGCCCGCCGCCTTGACGAGCCGCTCCGCATTCACGGCCCGCTTGAGCTTCCGGCAGCGGGGACAGCGCAGATGTACGAGGGGGGTCACTGGACCGTCCTGCCACCGCAGCACCACGTTGCGGACGTGGGGCCCGTCTACCCGCAGACCCTGCGCGGTGCCGAGGCGCTTGCCACACGCGCAGCGGATCGGCACCGCTGGCATGCGACCGTGACGACGGTCAACCGTGGGGCGAGAACGACGTTCGCGTAACTCCATAAGCGATATGCTACACTGCGGGGCACAACAGAACCGGGACCGGGCACGCGCCCAACCCCCGGCGGGCACGAGGCAGCCCGACGAAGCCTCGCACCGATCCGCCGCACGCGGACGGCTGCGAGGTGATGGCCGATGGCCGCCAGCAGACCCCTACCCCCGCCCGATCGTGCCCTGCGTGCACGCATGGCTGCGCACGCATCGTGGGCGAAGACCTCCGACCCGGCGGCGCGCACCGCGCCGGCGCGTGAGGCGATGCGCACCCGGTTCCTCGACGAGGTCGACCCAGACCGGGTGCTGCCCGAGGCCGAGCGTGTCCGTCGCGCCGGACACGCCCGCCAGGCCTACATGGCTGGGCTGGCACTGAAGGCAGCGAAGGCTCGTCGCCTGCGTTCCGAGGCTGACCAGCTCGACACCGAGGCCGCCGAGGCCGAGGGTGCGGCATGACGGCCGCCGACCGCGCCACGCTGCGCGACCTCGCCCGCCAGGTCGCCGCCGACGCCCCGCCGCTGAGCGCGCAACAGGTACGCGCGATTCGGCGAGTGATCCGCACCGCGCCGCAGGAGTCGCGCCAGCCGGCGCGTGACGCCGCATGAGCCCCCCGAACGAGAAACGCCGCCCCGGTGAGGGGGGCGGCGCCGAGATCTCGACCGGGCGACGGACGAACAACCTCACCCCGGAGTGTACTCCGCGGCTGTCCCCGGGCCCGCCATGCCGCCCCGGCTGCGCGCTCGTCTGCTCGGTCGCGAGCTGGTCGCACGTCCTCGATGATCGCAACCCGGCGCCTCCGCACTGGCGGCTTTGCTGGGCGATTGTCGGCCTGCCGGTCCCGCTGCGCCCCGGCGAGTGGCCCGACCTGCTCGACGCGTTCGAGGCCGCGTACGGGACTGGCGAGCTGGTGGTCGGCCTGCGCATGACCGCGGCGACACCGCCCCTGAGCGCTGGCTGCGGTGCCCCGTGGCTGGCCGCCGACCGCGCGCGCGCGGGGGCCTTGCTCGCCGCCGCCGAGCGACGTCTGGCGGTGGCGGCATGACGGACTGGGTCCGTGAGGTTGCCCTCGCCGATTTCGTGGCCGCGCACGGCCGCCAGCCCACGGGCGCCGAGTTGCGAGAGCTCGTGCCACCACCCGCGGTCGACACGTCCGGGCTCGTGGTCCCGCCCGCCGAGAATCCCGGCGCCGGCCCGCCTGGCCTCGTGGCCCCCAGCGACGCGCCGCACCCGGCCGACGGCCCGCCCCGGCCGAACCGCCACGGCCAGCCAAGGGCGACGGCCGTCCAGAACGGGCAGGTGCGCGGACCGGCGCCGCCGCTGCTCACCCGCAGGCTGGCCGACGTGCCCGCCGAAGAGGTCGCGTGGCTGTGGGACGGGCGCATCCCCTACGGCAAGTTGACCGTACTGGCCGGTGACCCCGGCGTGGGCAAGTCCTACCTGACCATGGCCTTGGCCACCGCGGTCACTCTCGGCGTGGCACTACCCGAGGACTCCCGCGCCCCCGACGGGCCCGGCGACGTGCTCATGGCCTCCTACGAGGACGACCCCGGCGACACGCTGCGCCCTCGCGCGAACCGTCTCGGCGCCGCCTCTGACCGCTTGGTCATCATCGACGGGGCGGCCGGCGAGGACGGCAAGCCGCGCCCGTTCTGCGCCGACGACGTGGAATCCCTGGCCGTCACCCTCGACGAGCTCGAACGTCCCCGCCTGCTCGTCATCGACCCCGTGGCGGCATGGGTCGGCGGCGGGCTGGACACCTACAGAGACAACGAGGTGAGGGCCGCACTTGAGGGCCTGCGTCGCCTCGCCGCCGAGCGCCGCGTCGCGGTGCTGTGTGTCATGCACCTACGCAAGTCCGCTGCCAGCAGCGCCCTGGCCCGCCTGTCCGGCTCGGGCGCCTACGGCCAGCTCGTGCGCTCGGCGTTGCTGGCCGGGCGCGACCCCGACGACGAGACCCGCTGCGCCCTCGCGCACGTCAAACACAACCTGGCCGCCAAGCAGCCCACCATCGGCTACCGCATCGACGACCTCGGGCTGACGTGGACTGGGATTGTGGAGGACCTCGATGGTGAGCGCCTCGCCGGCCACGACCAGGACGACGAGCGGTCCCGCCTCGACGAGGCCAAGGCGTTCCTCCTTGAGGAGCTGCCGTTGCCCAGCGACGAGGTCATCTCGCGGGCCGGGAAGGTGGGGATCGCCGAGAAGACCCTACGGCGCGCGAAGAAGGCACTGAGGGTCGCTTCGGTCAAGAGCGCCGAGGCGTGGCGATGGGTCCTGCCTGAAGATGGCCAGCCCGAACCAAGGCGGCCAACCCCCAACCAGCAACCCGCCGTGACCAGCGAAGATGGCCAAGGCGCCCATACATACATCTATGGGCAGGTTGGCCACCTTGACCAGGCGGGTGCTAGCGAAGGTGCCCCGGAAGGTGGGTCGCGTGATGCGTCCGCATGGTCGACCGCGGACACCGCCGCGCCGTGCGTCGCATGCGGGCACCCCGCCCTCCTGCGCGACCTCGCCGGTGACCCCCGACACAAGGACTGCCCGCTATGACCGGCGGGACGGCCGTCACGCTGCGATGCGCCGGTGGCCTGCACGGCGCCTGCCCGTCGTGCGCCTGCCGGTGCCACGACGCCCAGCTCGACCTGCTCACCACCCTGACCGACCCCGACTACGGAGGACCGCTGATGACCGCACACCCGCGAAGCCGGGGGGCCAAACCCCGGGGGGAGGTCGCCGAAGCCCGGGCCCGCGTCGACACCCTCCGCCGCCTGGTGGCCACCCGCCAGGCTGGAGCCGCCGCGCTGCACGTTGCCGAGTACCGCCTACAAGCTGCGCTCGACCGCCTCGCCGAGGACGACGACGACGGCCCGGCCGCGGCATGAAGGGGCGAGGCATGGGGCGAGGGGAGGGGGGCGGTGTGGTGGCGTACGAACAGGACGGCCCTCCGCAACCCAGCAGACCTCGAAAACTCAGACGTACAAGATGGAAGCTGTTTTTGCCGGGGGCGCAGCTTTCCCCGGGGGGCGCGAACACGGGGGGCGGGTGCTCAGGGGGTGGAGGATTGGGGAATCTCCCCATTGCCCTCCATCTCGTCGCGCACGCCGCCCACCGTCCCGCGGCGAGGAAGGTTGGTGCAGATCTGCCCCAACCTTGGCCAAGCGATCACGGCGACCGCGACCGACCGCAGCTCCAGGCCGGGAGAGGGCGGGGCCCCGGGGGGGACACCCCTCGGCGGGTCGAGGGGGGCGCCTGCCGCAACCCCTTGCCACGTTCCTGACGTCGTCTAGGACACTGAGGACTTGTTGATTCCCGCAGGAGGTGGCTCATGGCCGGTCGAGGACGCCCACCGGAGGAGGAGCGCCGCAACCCGTCGGACGTGCCGATCCGCGGCGAGTGGAAGGCCGCCCCCGGCGTGGGGTGGCAGCACGGCGAGGTCCCCCCGCCCCCGGCCGGGCTGCTCAAGGCGTCGCGGCAGGCGTGGCAGGCGTGGATGGGCGGATGGTTCGCCGCCTTCTGGACGCCCGATGACCTGCCCGCCCTGCGCCATCTCGTGCGCCTGTACGACCAGGTGGAGCGCGGCGAGTTCCACCGGGCCGGCGAGCTGCGGCTGCTGATGGACACCTACGGCGCGACCCCCAAGGGCCGCCAGGACCGGCGTTGGAAGCCGCCGGCAGAGGAGCGCCCGCCGGGCACTCCGTCCGCGCCCCGCTACGGCCATCTACGCCCCGTCGAGCAAGGAGAGACACCATGACCGACCCACAGACCCAGACCATCATCGCCCGCTCGGAGGAGCTGCTGCGCCGCGCCGAGGAGCTGTCCACCCGCGTCGCCGCCGGCGAGTTCGCCGAGGACACCGCCTGCGCCCGCCTCGACGAGATCGCCGGGGAGCAGGCGTACCTACGCGCCCAGCTGCTGGCGGGCCTCGACGATGTGGCGGCCGAGCAACGGGAGGCGTGGGAGCGGTTCTACGGCCGCGACGCGGCCGTCTGATACGATGGCCCTGCCACCGTGGCGACTGCGGCCCCCCGTCAAACGGCTGTCGCACCGCCGCTGGCTAGTGCCCCTCCGGGCCGCCCAAGGGCCCCCCGGGTGAGGACGGCGAACCGTTGACCGTCAAGCGACGACGTGCGCGCTCAGCGCCTCGTCGCTCACCCGCATGAGGAGGCACCACCGTGGGAATCCAGGAGCTGCAGGATGAGCTGAAGGCCAAGCGCGCCAAGCGCGACGGCCTCGCCGAGGAGCTGCAGGGCGTCGCCGAGCAGCTGACCACCAAGTCGGCCGACGCCGGCCTGATCGAGCGCAGCAAGCGCCTGCGAGCGGGCGTGACGAAGCTGGACGCCGAGATCGGCGAGAAGCGCGGCGCGTGGGAAGCCGAGGTGAGCCGCGCCTACAAGGCGGGCGAGCTTGACGGCAACCTCGAAGCCGGCACCGCCGGCATGACGCTCCCCACCACCCGCGGCCTGAAGGACCGCGACCGCTTGGGCAAGGGCGAGTCCGTCGCTGACTGGTGCAAGGCCAAGGGCGTGGACGACGGCAGCCTGGCCTCGGGCGTCGACCCCGACGAGGCGTGGGGCGCGTGGTTCAAGGGGTACGTCTCCGGCGAATGGCGCGACTTCAAGCAGATGACGAAGGACATGAGCTCATCGCCCGACTCCGCTGGCGGGTTCATCGTCCCGACGGTGCTGTCGGCCCGCGTCATCGACCTGCTGCGCGCCTCCAACCCGATCTTCCAGGCCGGCGCGCAGACGGTCCCGATGACCTCCAAGACGCTGGACATCGCCCGCATCGGCGCGGACGTGGACGCGACGTGGCACGCCGAGGGCGCCGCGATCACCGCGTCAGACGTGACCCTGGAGCGCGTGCGGTTCACCGCAAAGACCCTGCCGGTCTTGTGCAAGGCGAGCCGTGAGCTGGCCGAGGACGCACCGAACGCTGGCAGCGTCGTGGCGCAGTCCATCGCCGGGGCGACCGGCGTTGCCGTCGCCAAGGCGGCCCTACGCGGCGACGGCACCGGCAACGCTCCGACCGGCATCCGCAACCAAACCGGCGTGACCGTGACCGAGCTGGGCGCGGGGAACGGCGACGACGCCGACTACGACAGCTTCCTCGACGCCATCCGCGACATCGCGCTGGCGAACGCCGCGGCCGGCGCGGCGATCCTCAACCCGCGCACCGAGTCGTCCCTCAACAAGCGCAAGGCCTCGGATGGCGCCTACCTGACACCGCCCCAGGCCTACTCCGCCCTCGGGCGGTTCGCCACGACTGCGATCCCCACGGACCTGACCGTGGGCACGTCGACCGAGACGACCGAGGCCTACGTGGGCGACTTCACCAAGCTGCTGATCGGCATGCGCGCCCAACTGCGCATCGAACCGTTGCGCGAACGCTTCGCTGACAGCGGGCAGGTGGCGTGGCTGTCGTGGCTGCGCATGGACGTCCAGCTAGAGCAGCCCAAGGCGTTCGTGGCCCTCACGGGGATCACGAACTGATGGGCGTCGTCGACACCGGCGGCCTGGAGATCCTCGCCGAGATCGAGCGCGACCGCTGGGACGACCTCGTGCATCCCGACGAGGAACCCCGCCGCGAAGGCGTCCCGCTCGAACTCTGGCGGGCGCTGCGCTGATGGCCATCGAAGCTGAGCGGGTGACCGTCACGGATACCGCGGTCGCCCTCAACGACGGCATTGACGACCACATCCACGGCTACTCGGTGCTCGTCACCAACCGTGCCGCCACGACCTCCATCGACCTCGGCCCGTCCGGTGTCACCTCGGGCGCCGGGGTCGAGCTGAAGGCCGGCGAGTCCATCTCCCTGGACCTCACCGGGGGCGACGTCATCTACGCCGTCGCCCCCGCACTGGAAACCCCCCGTGTCGACGTCTTGCGGGTGGGGGTCTAGGTGGCCCGCATCCGCATCGCCCCGCCGTCAGGACTGCTCAGTAAGCAGCTCGGCCGCCTGCGTGCAGGGGGTCACGGCCGCCGCATCCTTCTGGTGAAGCTCTAACGGCGTGGCGGCGCCCCAGACGTGCGCGGCGAGGGCGCGACGGGGCCGTCGAGGGGTCGGGGGCCCGGGTGGCGCGAGGCGTGGCACCTCGTTGCTGCCGGCGCCCCGCCGCGCACACCACCACCCGGGGGGCTACCCTGCGCGCGGGCGCCTTGGGAAGGGCCCTCGCCATGTAAAGTGGCCTCCTAACGCAAGACTTAGTTGTAGTGCTCGCGCGGCCACTTCTTGGGGAACTGGAGGTCCTCGTAGAGGCTGTCGACGGGTACCCAGGCCTCGGGGTCGGAGAGCACCACCTCGGGGCTGATCTCGACGCGCCAGGGGTAGTCCTCGCCCGGCTTGGACTCCCAGATCGGCTCGTGGTCCTCGAAGACGCTGCTCGTCACCTCGACGACCGCCCCGAAGGCCACGTGCCTGGTGACGTAGTACACGATCTTGTCGCCGGGGGCGATCTCGCGGGCGGTCTTGCCGCGGCGGGACTTGATGCCCTGCACCTTCCAGCCCAGCGCTGCCGTGCGGGCGAAGTTGTCCGGCGACGTGGTCAGGCACCAGACGCCCACGGGTCAGCCTCCTTGCGGGGAGTAGGCCGCGGCGAGGAGCCCGTCGCCCACCGGCACGATCGTCGCGGTGAACTGCGGGTCGTCGCGGATCTCGTCGTTGAAGGCGCGCAGGGCCGTGGTGTCCTCGTCGGTCACCGACGGGTCGCCCACCGCGCCCTTCCAGAGCACGTTGTCGGCGACGAGCAGCCCCCCCGGGCGCAGGATCCGTCGCGCGTGCTCGAGGTAGGCGGGGTACTCGGTCTTGACCGCGTCGAGGAAGACGATGTCGTAGTGCGCGTCGGCCAGCTTGGGCAGCACCCCCAGCGCGGCGCCCCGCATCGCACGGACCCGGTCGGACACGCCGCCCTCGGCGTACGCGCGCTGGGCCAGGGCCTGGTTGTCGGGGTCGAGCTCGATGGTCGTCAGGATGCCCCGTGGATCGAGCCCGCCGAGCAGCCAGAGCCCGCTGTACCCGCCGCCCGACCCGACCTCGACGGCGTGGCGGGCCCCGATCACCCGGGCGAGGAAGCGCAGGAACGAGCCCGTCTCGGCCGGCACCGCGGGGATGTCGGCCTCCTCGCTGCGAGCCCGGGCCGCCCGCAGCGGCTCGTCCTCCCGCTCGTCGAAGCGGCGCAGGTAGGCGATCGTGCGCTCATCGGTGTACACCGCTGCCAGTCTCCTCTCGGTCGTGGGGAACACTGGAGGTCCCACACGGCGTTCGACAGCCTAGCGGGCGCTTGCCGTCCGCAGGCTGATTGGGCTCCACGGTCGGCAGACGGCGAGCAGACGTCCAGTGGGAGGGCACACGGTGCGCAGTAGAATGTCCCCATCGCCGGGCCCTCAAGCCCCGGCGCCCCGAGGAGGTCCCGTGGCCCCCCGCCAGGACGATGCGCCGCGTGCGGACCCTCGCCCGACGTGGGACGAGGTGGCCGAGCGCTACGGCGACCAGGTCTACAACGTCGCCTACCGGCTCACGGGCGACGCCGACGACGCGGCCGACCTGGCCCAGGACGTCTTCGTCCGGGTGTACCGCAACCTGGACCGCTACCAGCCGGGCACGTTCGACGGATGGCTGTACCGCATCACCAAGAACCTCTTCCTCGACCACGTCCGCCGGCGCAAGCGGGTGCGTCTCGAGCCGTTGCCGGAGGAGGAGTGGCGGGTCCCCGCCTCCGGTGATCCCGGACCGGCGGAGCTGGTGGACCGGGGGACGCTCGAGGCCTGCCTGGAACGGGGGCTGGCGGAGCTGTCGGTGGACTTCCGCCTGGCGGTCGTGCTGTGCGACGTCCAGGGGCTGTCCTACGAGGAGATCGCGGGGGTGACCGGCTGGCCCCTCGGCACGGTGCGGTCCCGCCTGCACCGGGGTCGCCGGCAACTGCGGGACTACCTCGACCGTCAGGCAGCGGCGGGGGTCCATGACTGCGAGGCACATGGCGATGCGTGACCGCTGTGAGGACGTGGAGCCGCTGTGCTCGGCGTGGCTGGACGACACCCTGGACCAGTCCGACCGGGCAGGGGTGGATGCCCACCTCCAACGCTGTGCCGCGTGCCGCGACGAGGTGGACAGCCTGCGTCGCGTCCGTGACCTGCTCGGCAACCTGCCCGTCCGTCGCCTCCCGAGCGACCTGTCGCTGCTCCCGGCGCCCCCGGGCCCGGGGGGCCGGGGCGCTCCGCGGGTGCCGGTGACGGCTTGGTCGGGCGGGCAACGCGCGGTCGCCGGCGTCGCCGTGGCGCTCGGGTTGGTCGGCGGCGCCGCCTTCGCCCTCGGGGGCCAGCCCGCCCCCGGCGCGCGCGTGGTGAGCGTCCCGGTGGACCGCTATGTCAGCGACCACCTCGTGCACACGGTCGGGGACCCCACCGCCACCCCGGTGTTCCTCGACGGTCGACGGTGACCCCGAGGGGGGGCTCGGGCGCGGCCGGGGTGACCGCGGTCGCCTTGACGGCCCTGCTGACCGTGTCCCTGGGCGGCAGCGTGCTCGCCGTCGGCGAGCGGCACCTGGAGATCGGCGCGCCCGAGGAAGGGACGTGGCGCGCGGTCATGCTGCGGGCATGGGACGCCGCGCAGGAGCGCCGCTACAGCGGCGAGGCCCTGTCGATCGTGTGGTCGGGCGACACGCCCACGGTCACCGTGTCGCGGGTCATGCGCGAGCGGGACGTCCTCGCCGTGTCGGACCAGGACCGCATGACCGTCGAGGTCGGGATCGGTCCCGGGGACTCGACCGAGCAGCGGGAGGGGTGGTTCGCGCCGCTGCCGGCCGTCCACGGCAGCGAGCCCGCCGCGGCCGTGCGCGCCATCGCGGACAAGTACGACGTGAGGGTGGCGGGAGCCGAGCGCATCCTCGACCGGCGCTGCACCAAGCTGGAGGTCCACCGCCGTGACGGGGCCAGCCTGCGGGAACGCCTCTGGGTCGACGACGACAGCGGCCTGGTGCTGCGTCGGGAATCCTACGAGGGCGCCGAGCGCCGGCTCGGGCTCATGACCTACCTGGCGCTGGACGTGCAGCCCGCCGGCCTGGTGCCGGCGGGAGTCCGGGCCAGCCGCGGGCAGGTCCTCCGGCCCCGGGTGCCGCAGACGCCGGAGGCCCGCCCGGTGGACGACGCGGCCCTCACGGCGCTGCGGCAGGCCGGCTGGACGGTGCCGCCGACGCTTCCGGGCGGCTACGAGCCGGTCGGGGTGTACGCCGTCGACGGGCGTGACGGCCAACCGCTCCACGTGGTGTACACCGACGGGCTGTACATGCTCTCGCTCTTCCAGGAGCAGGGCCACCCGGACTGGGACTCCCTGCCCGAGGGCGCCACGCGCGCCGAGGGGCTCGACTGGCACGCCTACGAGTGGCCGGGGGCGGTTCCCCGGCGGCTGGTCTGGGAAGCATCGGGCACAACGTTCTCGCTGGTGGGCGATGTCCCACCGGAGGAGTTCGTGGCGATCGCCGATGCGCTGCCCCGGCCGAGAGCCGGCTCCGTGGTCGACCGACTGCGCCGGGGTCTCAGCAGGCTCCTGTCGCTGGTGCCACAGTAGAGGGACCCCTGCGCGGTAGGACACCCCCATGACGGAAGACCCTGTACGCTACGCGACCGCTCCCCTGCGGCTGCCGTCCCCGCCGCGCCCCGCAGGCG
This sequence comes from Egibacteraceae bacterium, assembly GCA_040905805.1. NCBI lineage: Bacteria > Bacillati > Actinomycetota > Nitriliruptoria > Egibacterales > Egibacteraceae > Egibacteraceae bacterium. Next base: position 92,227 of record JBBDQS010000114.1, read on the forward strand.
GGACCGCGACGACCTACCCGACGATCCCAGCCGGTCCCGGGGGGTTCCGGCGTCCCGACCCGCGGCCGGCAAGCCCGCGTCTCGCGGCGGTGGCCATGCTCGCGGCGCTGGTCGGCGCGCTGCTCGGCAGCGGCGCGATGATCGCCTACACCGACCAGCGCTCGACCGACGCACCCGTCTCCGCGCAGCCTGTGCGCGGCGGTGGAGAGGTGTTCGCGCCGACGCTCGACATCGAGGGCGCCGACGGGGTGGACCGGGTGGCGGGCATCGCCGCTGCCGTCATCCCGACGGTCGTGCAGGTCGACATCGAGGGCGGTGGCCCGCTCGGACAGGGGGCGGGCAACGGCTCCGGGGTCGTCTACCGCTCCGACGGCCACATCCTCACCAACAACCACGTGGTCGATGGCGCGGACGCCGTCGAGGTGGTGCTGAGCGACGGGACCCGGTTGGACGCCACCGTGGTCGGCACCGATCCCGCCAACGACCTGGCCGTGCTGCACGTCGACCGGGCCGACCTGACCGCGATCCAGGTGGGTGACTCCTCCGATCTGCGCATCGGCGAGCTCGCGGTCGCGATCGGCAGCCCCTTCGGCCTGGAGGGCACCGTGACCTCCGGGGTGGTGAGCGCGCTGAACCGAGACATCCCCGTTGGGGGACCCAACCGGATGCCGATGACGATGTTCAACGTCATCCAGACCGACGCGCCCATCAACCCGGGCAACTCCGGTGGACCCCTGGTCGGTGGGGACGCGCGCCTGATCGGCATCAACTCGGCCATCCTGACCACCGGCGGGGCGCCGGGCAACGCCGGGGTGGGGTTCGCGATCCCCGCCGATACCGCGGTGGCGATCGCCGACGAGCTGATCGAGCGGGGGTTCGTCCGCCACCCCCTTCTCGGGGTCCAGGGTGGGGACCTCTCCGACGAGCTCGCCGAACGCCTGGGGGTCGACGAGGGTGCCTACGTCCAGGAGGTGCAACCCGGCACCCCCGCCGAGGAGGCCGGCCTGCAGGCCGACGACGTCATCGTCGCCGTCGACGACGTCCCGATCACGTCGATGACCGATCTCGTCATCGAGGTCCGCGGCAAGTCGGTGGGCGAACAGGTCACCGTGACGTACATTCGTAACGCCGAGGAGCAACGCGCGGAGGTGGCCCTCGCCGAGCGCCCCCGTGACCAGTAGGCCGTCGGTGATCCCGACTCCGAGCCCATCGACGAGAGACGACCGGTGATGACCAGCCTGGCCTTTAGCACCCCCGGGTTCGCGGAGATCCTGGTCCTGCTGGTCCTCGCCCTGCTCATCTTCGGCCCGGACAAGCTGCCGGGCATGGCGCGCAACGCCGGGCGGATGGTCGCGCGGTTCAAGGAGGAAGCCTCGGGCACGCTGGACGAGCTGAAGCGCGCCGCCGAGTACGACGAGCTGCGCAGCGTCGCCGAGGAGCTGCGCTCCACGGGCGGCGAGCTGGCCTCGACGGGCACCGAGCTGCAGCGAGCCGGAGCAGACCTGCGACGCAGCACCGCCCGCGGCGGGTCAGGGTCCCCGCGTGCCCCCTCGACGGGCGAGGCGCCGCCCTTCGACCCTGACGCCACCTGAGGATGCACGTGCGCCGCCACCGCCGGGCGGTGGTCGCGAGCGTCGGTGGCGCCCTGCTCGCCGGCTCCTGGCTCGCCCTTCGCCGCCCCGCCGTGCAGCGCATGGACGTCCGGGTGGGCGACGCCATCCGCCGGTCCGGGTCGCCGCCGCTCGAACGGCTCGACCGGGCCGTCACGCGCACCACCGACCTCGGCTCGATGTACGCGGTGGCCGGCATGGCCGCGGTGCTGGCCGCGGTCGGCCGGCCCCGCATGGCGACCGACGTGTTCGGGGTGGGCACCCTGGCCTGGCTGGTGGCGCAGGGCAGCAAGACCGGGGTGCGCCGGCAGCGGCCGTACGAAGCCGACGGCGTCCGTCGCCTCATCGCCCCGCCGACCGGTTCCTCCTACCCGTCCGGCCACGCGGCCGTCTGGGTGGCGGTGACTGCCGTGGTCGCCGAGCAGGTCCGACCCGCGGCCGCACCGCTCGTGCGGGTGCTCGGGGCCTACGTGCCCCTGAGCCGGGTCTACGTCGGGGTGCACTACCCCACCGATGTCATCGGGGGGGCAGGGCTCGGGCTCGTCCTCGGCTCGGTGTGGCGCATGGCGGTGACCGCGCCCGAGGTCAGCCTGGGGCGTCTGGGGCGCCTGGGGCGGCCGCGACGCTCGCCGGGTGGACCTGCGTCGGACCGCGCGGGCCGGCCAAACCCCACCGGGTGACCCGCCAGACCGCCTCGGCGACGACCGTTCGGCTGAGCTTGCTCGTGCCCTCGCGCCGCTCGGTGAAGGTGATGGGGATCTCGACCAGCCGGAAGCCCGCACGCCAGGCCCGCAGCGCCGTCTCCAGCTGGAAGGCGTAGCCGTCGGACTCGATGACGGCCAGGCCGATCGCGGACAGCACCGGCCGACGAAACGCCCGGAAGCCCGACGTGGCGTCGCGCACGTGCAATCCCGTGAGCGCGTGCACGTAGCGGTTGCCGCCCTCCGAGAGGACGCGCCGGTGCCACGGCCACGCCACGACATGCCCGCCGGGGACGTACCGGGAACCGATGACCAGGTCGGCACCCCCCAGCGCGTGGAAGAGGCTCGGGAGATCGGCCGGGTCGTGGGAGCCGTCGGCGTCCATCTCCGCCAGGGCCTCGAACCCCCGGTCCAGCCCCCAACCCAGCCCGGCCCGGTAGGCCGCTCCCAACCCGTCCTTGGCGGGGCGGTGCAGCACATGCACCCGGGCACTGTCCGTCGCCAGGTCGTCCGCCAGCGCCCCGGTGCCGTCGGGCGACGCATCGTCCACCACCAGCACGTCGTACGCGTCGCCCGCGTCGAGGGCACCGCGGACCACCGCGACGATCGACGCGGCCTCGTTGTACGTGGGGATCACAACGAGGCCGCGCCCGGCGATTCCCACGTCAGTACGCCATGGCGGTCGCTGCGCGACCGCCCCAACCGGCACAGCGGAGAATCGCCTCCGCTGGCGCTCCGGCGATTCCCACGTCAGCCCATGAGGGGCAGCGACTTGCCGATCATGGACGCCTTGCGCTTGGCGAGGCCGCTGGCGATGTCGATGAGCGCACGGCTGGCCGGTGCGTCCGGGTGGGACACCACCAGGGGCACGCCGGCGTCGGCGCCCTCCCGCAGTCGTTCGTCGATGGGGATCGATCCGAGCAGATCGGTGTCGAGCTCGGCGGCCAGCAGCTTGCCCCCGCCCTCGCCGAAGATGCGGTACTCCTTGCCGGTGTCCGGCGCGATGAAGACCGCCATGTTCTCGATCACCCCGCCGATGTGCATGCCGGTCTGCGCCGTGGTCTGGCCCGCGCGCAGCGCCACCCGCTGTGCCGCCTGCTGCGGGGTGGTCACGATCAGCATGTCGGCGTTGGGCAGCATCTGCGCAAGCGAGATGGCGATGTCGCCGGTGCCGGGCGGCAGGTCGCAGAGCAGGAAATCCAGGTCGCCCCAGAACACGTCGGCGAGGAACTGCTGCAGCGCTCGGTGCAGCATCGGTCCGCGCCAGATGACGGGGCGCTCGGCGTCGATGAAGAAGCCGATGGAGATGACCTTGCAGCCGTGGGCGCGCAGCGGCATCACCATGTTCTCGAACGCGACCGGGCGACCGGTGGCACCGATCATGCGCGGGATCGAGTACCCCCAGATGTCCGCGTCCAGGATGCCGACGCTCTTGCCCATCCCGGCCAGCGCGACGGCCAGGTTCGCGGTGATCGACGACTTGCCGACACCGCCCTTGCCGCTGGCGACGGCGAGCACCTTGGTCTCCGAGTCCATCTGCGCGAAGGGGATCACCGGGTCCGCCCCACCGGGGGCGGGCTTGTTCGGGCGGACCTTCGCGACGTAGGCGCCACGCTGCTCGTCGCTCATCGCGCGCAGCTCGACCGTGACGTCCGACACGCCCTCCAGGGCCGTCAGGGCCTGGCCGACCTCCCGCGTGAGCTGGTCCTTCGCCGGGTGCCGCGGGATCGTGAGCAACAGGACGACCCGCACCGAGCCCCGGTCCTCCTCGACGTGGTCGACCATCCCCATCTCGGTGATCGGTCTGCCGACATCGGGATCCGCGACGCTGGCAAGGGCTTGCAGCATCCGCTCGGTTGACGGCACGACGGGCTCCTCAGCTGGCAGGCGGGCTGGCGGGGCGGAGCAGGCGCACAGACGGCGCGATCGCATCGTAACGGCCGCCGGGCAGGCCCGCAGATCCCCCCGCCTTCCGCTGCATGGTGTGCTCGGGATGGCAGGCCGGGTCGGCTAAGGTGCCCCCGATGTGGGCGCGGTGGGTGTTGGCGGGCGTGACCCTGCTGTGCGCGGGCTGCCAGCTCCAGATGGACCTCGCCCTCACGTTCGACCGCGACGGTGCGGGCGACCTGGCCGTGGCGGTGACCGCCGACCCCGCCCTGCAGGCCATGGCGCGGTCGGCCGGCGCGGACCCCCTGCGGGAGCTGGCCGCCGCCGGCGAGGAGCTGGCCGACCGGGGATGGCAGACGTCGGACACCGTCGATGACCAGGGGATGCGCACCGTCACGCTGTCCGCGGACTTTACGGGGCCCCGCGTGTTCGAGCAGCTCGCCGAGCAGCTGGCGATGGCCCTGTCGTCCCCCGAGGTCGACCTGCTCACCCCGCTGACCCTCACCGTCGACGACGAGCAGCTGCTCCTGGCGGGGGCCGCGAGCCTGCGACCCACCGAGGTGGTGGCGGAGCTCGGGCTGACCCCTGAGCAGGCGGTGGCGTTGCTCCGCGACGAGGACGGGTTCGCCTACACCGTGGCGGTCGACATGCCCGGCGAGGTGCTCGACACGACCGCCGACAGGCAGGAGGACGGGACGCTGCGCTGGACCGTCGAGCCCGGCGAGCAGGTCAGGATCCACGCCGTCGGCCGGCGTCCCGGACCGCCGATGTGGCCGCTGGTGGTGGGTGCGCTCGCCGGGCTCGTGGTCGCTGCGGTGGTCCTGCGCCGCCTCGCGGTCGTGCGCCGCCGATCCGGCTGACCGCCGGCGGAACCCCGGCGCGCCCGGTGGCGTCTCAACCCGCATGACCAGACCCGCGCACCCCCGCGTCCCACGGCCGGCCGCTGCGGCGGCGACGGTCCTGGTCGCCGTCGCCCTGCTGGCCCTGCCGGCGGCGCCGGCGCTGGCGTGCAGCTGCATCGAGATGACCGAGGAAGAAGCGTTGGACGGTGCGACGGCGGTCTTCACGGGCACGCTCGTCGAGTATCGGCCACCACCCACGGTCACGTCGTCGATGGACCCGGCGACCTGGGTGTTCCACGTCCACGAGGTGCACAAGGGCTCCGTCGACCGGCCCCGCCAGGAGGTGACCAGCGCCGTCTCCAGCGCCAGCTGCGGGTTGGACCCGCCCGAGCGCCGGCGCACCTACCGGGTCTACGCCGACGCCGCCGGTGAGGGCGCCGCTCTCACCGCGTCGCTGTGCGGCGGCACGCACATCGTGGCCGACCAACCGGTGCCCGACCAGGTCGAGCCCCCCGCCCCCGAGGGCGACGGGGCGCTGCGCGTGACCGGCCGGGGCGGTGGCGTGATGCTGGTCGTCGGCGTGGGCGCCGGCCTGGCGGGCGCGGCCGGCCTCGCCGGGCTCGTGTGGTGGCGCCGTCGATCCGAGCCCTGACCCGTGAATCGCCGGAGCGCCAGCGGAGGCGATTCACCGCTGTGCCGGGT
>JBBDQS010000115.1:0-639 GCA_040905805.1 Egibacteraceae bacterium
CCCCGGCCCCGGCCCCGGCCCCGGCCCCGGCCCCGGCCCCGGCCCCGGCCCCGGCTGCGGCCCCGACCCCGGCTGCGGCCCCGGCCGCAGCGCAGGCGCCGGTGCTGGTGGACGGCGTGGAGTGCCACCGCGGCCACTTCAACCACCCGTTCGCGTTGCGGTGCGCGACGTGCCAGGCCTCGCTGGTGGCCGCCACCCGGCACACCGTGAAAGGGCCCCGGCCGCCGCTCGGCACGATCGCGGTCGACGACGGGGTGCGCTACGAGCTCGACGCCGACTACGTCGTGGGCCGCGAGCCCGCGGGGGACCCGGCCGTGGCCGCCGGCGAGGCCCGCCCCCTGCCGTTGGACGACCCCGAGCAGGCGGTGTCGCGGGTGCACGCCGAGATCCGCCTGCAGGACTGGGACGTGGTGGTGGTGGACCGCGGATCGGCCAACGGCGTGCACCTGCTGGCACCCGAGGGCACCGAGTGGCACCGCGTGGGCACCGGCGAGTCCGTGGTCGTCAGCCCGGGCACCCAGGTCGCGTTCGGTCGCCGGGTGATGACCTTCGAGCCGCCCGACTGATCCTCGTGAACCGCCCGAGCCCGCGAGGGCGGTGCTCTGCTGTGCCGGGTGTGGGGGGGGGGGCGCGCCCCCC
>JBBDQS010000115.1:649-4974 GCA_040905805.1 Egibacteraceae bacterium
TGGCGGTCGCGCAGCGACCGCCATGGCGATGCCGCGGGGTTCAGGTGCGCGGCGCCAGCGGCACCTCGGCGTGGTGGCGGCGGCCGCTCTTCGGCGGCCGGGGCGGGGGCGCGCCACCGATCGCCGCCACGGCCTGGCTGGCGGGGGTGGCGCGGTAGAGCCGGTCGACGCCGCGCAGGTGGGTGTCGCCGCCGCGCACCGGGAAGACGACGAGGTCGTCGCTCGCGGTGCGCTCGCGGACGACGGTGGCCGCGGCGCGGGCGTCGACCTCGGCGGGCTCGCCGAGGGTCTGGTCGACGGTGGCGAGCACGGCCGGGGTGGCCACGCAGGCCAGGGCCACCACCGCGCAGCGGTGCAGCAGCCCCAGCCGGCGGCCGACGTCGAGCGCGAGCCGCAGGTTCGCCTGCCCGCCGACGGTCGTGTCGGCGTGGGGCACGACCACGACCACGCGCGCCGGCGACGCCGCCTCCAGGCGTGCGAGCAGCACGGGGGCGGGCGACTCGGCCAGGATGGGCGCGGTGACCGTGGTGAACATGGCGGCGTGGTCGGGCCCGTGCCAGCCCATCAGCAGGACGGAGGCCTGCTGTTCGATGACGCTGTGCAACACCCCCGCGGCCGGGCTGGCGTCCAGACGCACCACGCCCCTGGTCTCCACACCGTGCTCGCGGGCCATCTGCTCGACCCGGGCGTTGACGGTGCGCAGCTCGTCCAGCGCGGCGATGCCGTGATCCCCGACGGCGACCGTGACGGGGACCACCACCCCCGCGTCCGCCTGCGCGATGGCCGCGCCGAGCCGCGCGAGCCCGACGGCGGACTCCGGGCGCACCACCGGCAGGACGACCACGGTGCCGAGCGCGCGGCGCGGCGCAGGGGGGACCAGCCGTGGCGCGATGCGACCCGCGATCGAGGAGCTCAGCAGGCAGGTGGCCAGGATCACCACCACCACCGCGTTGACCACGTCGGTGTCCAGCAGGCCGATGCGCAGACCCACGACGACCGCCGCCAAGGTGGCGGCGGCCTGCGCCATCGACAGGGACACCATCGCGCCGACCTCCGCGCGGGTGTAGCCGAACACCCTGCCCGACACCTCCGCCGCCGCGGCCTTGGCCACGATCGCCACGCTGGCGAACACGACCGCCAACAGCAGGGTGCGCGGATCCGTGAGCAGGCGGACGTCGATGAGCAGGCCGACGGAGAGCAGGAACAGGGGGATGAGCAGGTTGGACCCGACGAACTCGATGCGCTCCATCAGCCTGCTGCCGTTGGGCACCAGACGGTTCAGCCCGAGGCCCGTCAGGAAGGCCCCGATAATGGGCTCGAGGCCGCCGAGGTGGGCCAGCGCCGAGGCCGCGAACAACGCCGCCAGGACGAACACGAAGCGGATCCCGCCCTCATGGGCGAACCGGGCGAAGAACCACCGGCCGATGCGGGGCAGCACCCACAGGGTCACGACCCCGACGGCGGCGATCCCTGCGGCCAGCGACAGCCAGAAGACGGCCGAGAGCTCCCCCTGGAAGGCGCTGGCGACCACGACGAGGACCAGCAGCGCCGCCGTGTCGGTGATGATCGTGCCGCCCACCGAGGTGGACACCGAGCGGTTCGCGATCGTGCCGTACCGGCGGAACACCGGGTAGGACAGCAGCGTGTGCGACGCCCAGCACGACGCGAGCAGCACCGAGGCCAGAGTGCCGAACCCCAGCAGCAGGGACGACCCGAAGCCCAGCGCCATCGGGAACGCGAAGGTCAGGACCCCGAAGATCGCCGAGTCCCGACGCCGCGCGGCGAACTCCTCGAGGTCCAGCTCGACGCCGGCGAGGAACATCAGGTACAGCAGCCCGATCGTGCCGAGGGTGCCGACCGCGCCCTCCCGGGCGACCAGCCCCAGGCCGCCCGGACCGACCAGCGCCCCGGCGAGCACGAGCCCGACGATGGCGGGCACGTGCACCCGCTCGGCCAGCAGGGGCACGACCAGCACCAGGCTCATGAGCACGGCGAACAACCAGTCCGCCTCGGTCAGGGGCAGCGCGGGGAGGTTCGGAATCACCGCTGTCCCCACGACCGCATATCCGCCCGCCTGTCGGCCCCGCCCGCCTCCGGTCCCGTGCGCCGTGCCCGGATCCAGCAACGCCCGCACCAGTGTGCGGCGCGCGGGTCGACCCGCGCAAGCGCCCTATCCCAGCAGGGGCTTCGCGCCACGGTGGGCGGCAGCGGGCCTCCGCTACTGCGGGGGCAGGCGGTACCGTGCGCGGTAGCGGCGGTCGAACCACATCAGGCCGAGCGCGAGCAGGGCGAGCACGGTCAGGTCGGGGATGGCCGGCTCGGTCGAAAACGCGCCCGATGCGGTCGGTCGGGCCGCCAGGTCCTGACCGGTGCCGTCCCCGGCGGGCGGGGCCGCCTGCGGCACGGTGGCCTCAGGAGGCGCGACCGACGGCGGGGCGACCTCGAGCGGCATGGCGTCGCCGGCCCCCGCGGGAGGCGGGCCGCCCGACTGCAGTCCCGGACCGGAGGCCGACCCCGACCTGGGCCGGCGGGGGGCGGCCTGCGCCCCCTGGACGTCGGGCGGCGCCGGCGCGGCCTCGGACGGCGGTGCCCCCTCGGGGGGCGGCGCTTCCTCGCCCGGCTCACCCGGCGTGGCGGGCGCCGACGGTGGGGTCGTGGCCGGTGGCGCGTCGGGCCCGTCGTCGTCGTCCGGGGCGAGCGGGGCGAGCAGATCGCCGAGGCCGGGCCGTTCCTCCTCCTGTGCGCGGGCCTCGGGCAGCACCACACCGAACGCGCAGGCGGCGGCGAGCACGGCCACGAGCAGGCGGCGCCAGGCGCCCTCACCGCGCTGCGTTGCTCCGACGCCTTGCGCTCGTCCCGGCACGTGCACTCCTCGTCCACCGAAAGTCTGGGTCAGCCGCCCCCGGCGACCGCTACAGCCTAACGGCTGTGGCCGGTCGAGGCATAGTCCACGCAAGGGGCCTGGCGGCGCGACCCCCTGCCCGCGCGTCACGGAATGGGCGGCAAGGGCCGGTGCCCCGCGCGCGGTAGGGTCTCCGGGCGGCCACGGCCGGACGCGGGGTCGGAGCGGCAGGGAGCGGCCCGTCTTCGCCGAGGACGTATCCGGCGGGGCCGAGGCAGAAGCCGAGCGGCTGGTCGACCAGGCGGGCGGCGTGGTCTGGGTCCTGACCCCGGGCGAGGTGGCCGCGAGCAGCGCCGACCACAGCGACCGGCAGGTCGACGCGGCGCTGGACGCGGCAGCTGCGCAGCTGGGTCCGGGCGGGGACCTGCCCGCCGGCGTGGAGACGTTCGGTCGCGAGCTCGCCACGGTCGGCGGGGGCGGGCTGGACACGACCGACCTGCCGGGTCCGCTGTCGGGGGTCAGCATCCAGACGCTGGTCATCGGCGGCATCGTGGTCCTGGTCGGTGGCGTGCTCGGGGGCCTGGCCGGGAGCGCCCTGCGCGGTCGTCACCGCCGGGGGCCCCGCCCCGGCTCCGGGTCGCGCCCGAGCCGGTCGCGGGGGTCGGCGTCGCGGTCCCGCAGGTCCTCGTCGCGGTCACGGGGCAGCGCCAGCCGGCGACGGTGACCCTCCGCGCTCAGGGGTGGTGCAGCGGACCCACGGCCCGGGAGCGCAGCGCCTCGCGCACACCGGCGTCGTCGGGGACGACGAGGAGGCGCTCGTCGGGCCACCGGCCGGTCTCGGCGAGCGCGCCGACCAGCAGCGCGGGCCGCAGGGTGTCCCACAGGTGGTGGCGGACGGCCGCCAGCCCGGGCGCCCGCCCGTTCGCGTCGCGCCAGCGGTCACCGACGCCCACCGCGACCGCCTCGGCCACCTGCGTGTGCGTGGCGTGCCCCGCGTGCAGCAGGACGGCGAGCGCCAGCTCACCCACCGCCGCGGAGAAGTCGTCGCCACGGCACAGCGACTGCATGGCCGCCCGCCACAGGCGCACCGGGTCGGCCCGCAGCGCCTTGCCCGTGGTGGTCAGCAGCAGCGTCCGGCCCCGCCGGCGCACGGCGCCGACCGCTCGGGCCAGCGCATGGGTCGTGTGCACGTGGGGTGAGTCGTACTCGCTGCGGGGCGCCGAGTCGAGCAGGCGCCAGCCGAACCGGTCGGTCGTCTCGACGACGCACGCCCGGCCGAGGGTGTGGTTCTGCGTCAGCGGGATGCCCTCGGCGGCGTGGTCGAGCACCCACTGCAGCGGGCCCAGGTCGCCGGCCGGGTCAGCCGGGGGCGCCACGGGGGCGAGCAGCTGGTTGACGACGGGGACGAGCAGCTCGGAGTGCTCCTGACCGAGGTGGCAGACCCAGGAGGCCGCCCGCTCCGTGACGATCGCCATGCGCAGGC
>JBBDQS010000115.1:5074-23680 GCA_040905805.1 Egibacteraceae bacterium
GCGCAGGCGCCCCGCGTCGATCGCGGTCTCAAGGGCGACCGCGCAGGACTGGCGCGCGAGAGCCTCGTCCATGCCCATCGGCGAGCCCCAGGCGAAATCCTCCAGGTCCGGGGGCTCGACGCCCGAGCGCTGCATGGCCTTGCGGAACGCGCGCCGCCCCGCACGCTCGTCGGCCTCGTAGGCGCGGATGATCCCGGCCGTCTCCTCGCTGGTGCAGATGGCGGCGTAGCGCGGCCTGCCGAGGCGGGCGAGGAGCGCACCCAGGGCGCGGGCGTCGGCGAGGCAGTCCTCGACGTCGCGCAGGCGCTCGCGGGGCAGGCGGTACCACAGCTCCTCCTGCAACGACTGCTGGCTGATCTCGGCGAGGCCGCCCCCGGCGGTGGCCCTACGTCGACCCGGGTGAGCCTTCCCCGCGGGGCACCCCGGCGGTGCGCTCGATCCCGCGTTCCACCGCCTCGACGAGGTAGGGGCGCAGGCGCTCGGCCGGGATGATGGCGTGGATCGAGCCCATGTCGAGGGCGCGCTCGACGCTGTGGACCGCGTCGAACTCCGCCGCGACCTCGCCGAGCTTCTCGGCCCGCACCACGGGGCGCAGCTCGTCGAGCTGGGCCCGCAGGCGCGCAGCCTCGGCCTGGTCCGCCTGCGCCCCGCGCTCTTCAAGCTCCCGGATGCGCGGGTCCCGCCCGGTGCGGGCGTTGACCTCCCCGGCGAAGACGACGGCTGCGGCCGGCGGCCCGCCGATCACCGACGCGTGCGAGCCCTCCACCGCGGCGATCTCCATCCGGTCGTTCAGGGTGGCGGAGAACACCACGAAGGCGCCCCCGTGGTAGCGGGAGACGACGCAGAACACGATCGGGCCGTCGAAGTTCACCACGGCGCGCCCGATCTCGGCGCCGAACTCCAGCTGGGCCTCGCGCAGCGACTCCGGCGACCCGTCGAACCCCGAGAGGTTGGCCAGGACGACCAGCGGGCGGTTGCCGCTGGCGGCGTTGATGGCCCGGGCGGTCTTCTTGGACGACTGGGGGAACAGCGTGCCGGCCGTCCACTGGTCGGGGCCGTCCGCCGGGAGCAGACCCGGGCGGGGGATGGGGCGCGACTCGAAGCCGAGGAGGGCCACGGGGTAGCCGCCGAGGTGCGCGTCGAGCACGACCGCCGTGTCGGCGTCGACCATGTCCGCCCACCGCTCCAGCGGCTGGTGGTCCTCGTCGATGACCGCGTGCATCAGCGTGCGGATGTCGAAGGGCTTCTTGCGCCCCGGGTTGGTCTGCGGGTCGAAGATGTCCCCGATGGTGGTGAAGTCGACGCCCTCGACCTGGTGGGGGGAGCTGCGCACGTCGCGGTCCCCGGGGTCCGCGGTGGCCGCCCGGCGCGGGAAGCGCTCCCCCGGGGCGACGTAGGTGTGGTCGTAGTGGGCGAAGAGGACATCGATGGCCCCGGCGACGTCGGGGGCCCAGTACTGCGCCTGGCCGTTCGGCCCCATCACCCGGTCGTAGCCCCCGATGCCGAAGTTGTCCTCGGCGGAGACGCCGCCGGAGTAGTCGAGGGCCTGCTTGCCGGTCAGCACCATCGCGCTGCCCGGGGTCATCACGAGGATGCCCTTGGTGTGCATCAGCATCGTCGCCTCGGCGTTCCAGTACGGCTGGGCGCCGACGTTGATGCCGGTCACGATGATGTTGATCTCGCCGCCGGCCTGGGTGAACGCGATGATGCGGCGCAGGACGCGACCGATCCAGTCCATGTTCTCGGTGCCGCTGTCCATCGCGATGCGCGCACCCGAGGACACCGCGAACCACTCGACGGGGACCGCCATGGCCTCGGCGAGGTCGAGGCCGGCGATGATGCGCCGGCACTCGGCCTCCGCCAGCGAGCCGAGCCCCTTGGTGGGGTCGCTGAACAGCCCGACGCGGGTCATCCCCTGCGGATGGCTCGGGGTGGGCGTGGTGACCGTGCCGACCACGATGCTCGACGCGTTGCCGCCGTAGGGCCGGTCCACGGCGACCAGGCGGCCGTCCTCGTCGAGGTCGTGCTCGACGAACGTGCCGGGCGGGGACCCCTCCCCGCCGCCGTTGGAGCGCTCCGTCAGCAGCGCGGGGAGCTCGTAGGGGTAGACCGTGCCGCGCCGCCGGGCGCGCAGCACCTTCTGGGTCATCTCGTCCAGCGGCTGCAGGGCCTCGGCCGGGGGGTCGGTCACGCGCAGGGTGAGGCCCTGCTCCAGGGAGCGGTGCATGCGCACGACGGCCTCGCGCAGCCCGCCGTCGGGCGTGACGAGACGGGCCTGGACCATGACCTGCTCGAGGCCGAGGTCCTCGGTCATCGGCGCGAGGGCCCGCACCACCGGGTCGACCTCGGCGATGGGGACGTCGACGGGCGGCCAGACGTACAGCAGCACCCGGTTCCACTCGGGTCGCTCGCGCGGCGCGTAGGTCGCGCGGGCGTGGCGGAGGTCGGCGATGCACGCGGTGAACACCCGCTCCAGCTCAGGCAGGCTCGTGACCCGCCCGTCGGGGCCGCGCACCGGGGTGAGGTCGTGGACCTCGGCCACGGCGAACAGCCGCTCGTCGTCGGGGTGCTCGCGGGCGACGCAGCGGAACAGGTACACGTCGGCGGCGGACGGCAGGCGCGCGAGGGCGAAGTGCTCGAAGCGCCACAGGTCGAGCCGCCCGGCGATCAGGGGATGGATGCCGCGCAGGTGGCGACGCTCCGTGAAGCCCGCCGCACCGTCGGAGCCGTTGGACCGGAACGTCAGGTGCGCCACCGCGGGCTCCCCCGGCTGGGCCCCCGACCTGTTGGCGCCGGATCCGCCGGTCGTCACCGAGAAGGTGAGGCGGCGCAGCCGCGGCGACCGGGGCAGGACCGCGATCGACTGCCGCAGCTCGGCGGCGAGCTCGTCGATGTCGGCCGGCGGATCGTCCCAGGTGACGTAGATGTCGGCCACGGCGCCGGCGCCCGCCTCGGGGGACAGGTCCTCGGTCAGCTCGTGCGCCGCGGTGACGGCGTCGTCGAGGTCGGCACGGCTGGCGGCGATGGCCACCACCCGGCCGTGGCCGCGGCGGTCGACCACGTCGGCCACCACCGCGCCGTAGCCGCGCTGGTTCACCGAGCGCACCGACTCGATGTGGCGGGTGCGGTAGTAGTGGCGCGTCAGCACCTCGAGCAGGGGGTGCAGCCCGCCGTCGGCCACGACGGGGTCGCCGAGGACGCCGAGCAGGGGCTGGGGGACCGTCACCAGGGCCGCGATGCGCTCCTCCCGGTCGGGGGCGTCGGGGTCGCCGGCGAGGACCGCCAGATGCTCGCGGACCCACTGCTCGGTGGCCGCGCGCTCGTGGTCCAGGCGTGGCTGGTCGAAGCAGCGGTAGCGCACCCGGCGTGCCAGGTCGCCGACCACGGGATGGCGGACCTGGGTGGCGCGGACGAGGCGGTCGAGCGTGTCCCGCAGCGCCTTCCCCGGCTCCTTGCTGGGCGGCACGGCGCAGCGCAGCCGGCGCTCGAGCAGCGCGAGGATGGCGGGCAGCTGGGTCGATGCGCGCTGCTGGGCGAGGTGGATGCGGTACAGCGCCTCCTCCAGCTCGGGCGTGCGCTCGAGGTCGCCGATGCCGTAGTGGGACAAGGCGCGTTCGAGCTTGGCGCGGAAGCTGTCGGGCAGGCGCTCCGCCTCGACGTCGAGGGAGCGCAGGTAGGCGTGCAGGTACTCGCGGGCCGCGTGGGACTCGGCGGCGTCCTCCTCGTCGCCGATGCGCCGGTTGCGCGACAGCGAGGTCAGGTCGGCGAAGATCCGCAGCACGTCGATCTCGGCGTCCAGCAGGAGGGCGTCGTCGGCGGGCTCGGGCTGCTCGATGCGCTGGCAGGCCGTCGCCAGCCCGGCGGCGACGTCTTCGGCCACGTCGTAGCCGAGCACGAGCCGGCGGATCGCGTCGAGGATGTCCAGGCCGGCGGCCATCGGGTCGTCGTGGGCGTCGCGGCGCGTGGCGACGACCAGTGCCGTCAGGTCCACCGCGGTGGTCTCCACCGTCTCCTCGCCCTCGCGGGTCGGCTCGAGGCGCACCACCGGGGTGCCCGTGTCGAGCTGGATGTTGCCGCTGACCATCACCTCGCGGACCCGTCCGGTGAACGGCGCCGCAAGGGCGGTCTCCATCTTCATGGACTCCAGCACCGCGACGGTGCTGCCGGCCTCCACCTCGTCGCCCTCCTCGACGGTGACGGCGACCAAGAGGCCCGGGCCGGGCGTGCGCACCAGGCCCGCGTCGTCCTGGGAGATGCGGTGGGGGATGCCGTCGACCTCCACCAGCCGGTCGGGGCCCTGCGCGAGGGAGGCGATGCGGTAGCGCTCGTCGCCGATGATCAGCCGCCGCTGGAAGCGGCCGAGGTGCTCGACCGCGGCGGTGATCGCGACGTCGCCGTCGGCGGTGACCCGGTAGCGCTCGGGGCCCGTGCGGGCCACCTCGAAGCGGTACGCGACACCGCCGTGGCGCAGGTCGATGATGTGGCCGATGGTGGTGGCCGCCTCCGGGCGCCCGCGGGCGGCGGCGGCGTAGAAGCGGCTGCGGTCCACGTCCGCCTCCGCGTCGAACGCCTCGATGGCGGCGTCGACCAGGGCCACGTCCGCCCGGGTGCGAAACGTGTAGCCGCCGTCGGCGGTGAGCCGGTCGAGCCAGCCGGTGTCCACCCCGCCCGCCACCACGTCGGGGTGCCCGACGAGGTCGAGCAGGAAGGCGCGGTTGGTCGTGCCCCCGCGCACGAGCACCGTGGTCTGGGCCAGCGCGCGCCCGAGACGGCCGAGCGCCTCGCTGCGGTCACGGCCCCAGGCGATGATCTTGGCGATCATCGAGTCGTACTCGGGGGGGATGACGTCGCCCTCGGCGACCCCCGTGTCGACGCGGATGCCCGGGCCGGCCGGCAGCGCCAGCAGCTCGATGACGCCCGGCGCGGGGGTGAAGCCGCGCTCGACGTCCTCGGCGTTCAGGCGCACCTCGATCGCGTGGCCGAAGGCCGGCGGGGTGTCGCCCTGCAGCCGGCCGCCGCCCGCGACGTGGAGCTGGAGCTTCACGATGTCCAGGCCGGTCACGAGCTCGGTCACCGTGTGCTCGACCTGCAGGCGCGGGTTGACCTCGAGGAACGCGAAGGTCTGGTCGGCCGGCTGGTACAGGAACTCGACGGTCCCGGCGTTGCGGTACTCCGCGGCGCTTACGAGGTCGGCCGCGGCGACCCGCACGTGCTCCTCCTGCTCGGGCGTGAGCACCGTGGAGGCCGACTCCTCGAGGACCTTCTGGTTGCGGCGCTGGGTCGAGCAGTCGCGCACGCCGGCCGCCCACACCCCGCCGTGGCCATCGGCGATCACCTGCACCTCGATGTGGCGGGCGCCCGTGACCAGCTGCTCCATGAACACCGTCGGGTCACCGAACACCCGGCGGGCCTCGTCCCGCGCCCGCTCGAAGGAGACGTCGAGGTCGGCGGCGTCGCGCACCACGCGGATGCCCCGCCCGCCGCCGCCCGCCGTGGCCTTGACCACCAGGGGGTAGCCGATCCCGGCCGCGTGGCGGCGGGCCTCCTCGACGGACTCGACCGCGCCGCCGCTCCAGGGCGCCACGGGCACGCGGGTCTGCTCGGCGAGCAGCTTAGCCTCGATCTTGTCGCCGAGCCGGCGCATCACCGCCCCGGAGGGCCCGACGAAGGCGACCCCGATCTCCTCGCAGCGCTCGGCGAAGGCGGCGTCCTCGGCCACGAAGCCCCACCCCACCCAGGCGGCGTCCGCGCGGGCCTCCAGCAGGGCGCGAGCGAGCTCGTCGTGGTCGAGGTAGGGGTTGCCGGCCGCCGTCTCGCCCGGCCCCGGCCCGATGCGCACGGCCTCGTCCGCCTGGCGAACGAACATCGCGCTGCGCTCGGCCTCGGTGTGCAGCGCGATGGTCACGAGCCCCTGTGGGTGCTCGTGCTCGAGCTCCCGGACGGCGTGGATCAGTCGCATCGCCGGCTCGCCACGGTTGACGATGGCGATGCGGCGCAGGGACACGGGGGGCGGGGTCATGCTCGTGCAGCCTACCGAGCGGCGGGGAGCATCGGCGAGCCGGGGCCGTGGTCCATCGGGCCTGGCCGGATCCCGCTCCCCGGATCCGGCCCGTCAGGCGGGGTTCAGGCCAGCAAGGAGTGTGACAGCTCGCGCAGCCTGCCGATGCTCGGCGACCCCGGGTCGTGGTCGATCGGTGACGCGCCGGCCCGGTCGGCGGACCGCACCGCGCCGTCCTTGGGGATCACCACGTCGGGATCCACGCCGAGGTGCTCGCGGATGACCGCGAGGTCGTCGGCGGTCTCGATCTTGTTGGCCACCACCACCCGGCGGGTGATGTGCTTGGTCTCGGCCATCTGCAGCAGGCGGCTGGCGACCTCGATCGAGCGCGGGTAGGGCTCCACGACCACGACGAGCGCGTCGATCTGGCTCTCGTCGCCCCGCGCCACCGTCATGACCCCGCCACCGAGGTCGACGAGCACGACGCGTCCTGGCTTGTCCTCTAGTGCGGCGAGCAACTGCCCGGCCGAGAGACCGCCTCACCCAGGCTTGAAGTGGTCGAACTTGCGCACCTGCACGATGCGGATGTTCTCGGTCGCGTCCGCCGCGAAGCGGTCGACGACCTCCTCCATCGACGACGCGATGGCGGGACCGTCGGGCAGCATCGCCTCCCGGGCCCCGACCAGCTCATGGGTGCGCTCCACGCCGAGCCCCAGCGACAACCCGAGGTTGGGGTTGTCGTCGGCGTCGACCGTGAGGACGTCGACGCCCTGCTCCGCCCAGAGCCGCGCCAGCACCCCCGCGACGGTGGTCTTGCCGGACCCGCCCTTCCCAGCGACAGCGATCTTGCTCACGGTGCTCCTCCTTGCGTGTCGGGCGGGTCGCCCACCTAGGCGGTTGCCGCCGTGGTGGTCGCCGCCTGGTCGGCGTCGCGCAGCCGGTCGACCAAGCCGTCGACGGCCCGCCGCGCGGGGGATTGCTCGGGGGTCAATACGGCCAGCGGCCGGCCCGCCCGCTCCGCGGCACCGATCGCCGGGTCCTCGGGGACGACCGCCCACACCGGGAGGTCCAGGGCGGCCAGCTCGGCGGTGAGGTACGCCTCGTCCTCGGCGTCGGCGACCTTGTTGGCGACGCCGACCAGGCGCATCCCCTCCGGCCACTCACCCATCTCCACGAAGCGCCGCGCGGTCAGCACCGACTTGGCGAAGGGCTCCACGACCACCAGCGCGACACCGGCCCGCCCGGCCATGCCCGCCGCCACCTGCAGGGTCCCACCCTGCAGGTCCACGACCACCCAGCCGCCCTGGTCGTCGTAGGACCGGATGATCGTGTTGAACGCGACCATCGCCGACCAGCGGCCGGGGTTGCCCTGGCGGTTGGCCTCGAACTGCTGGAAGCCGGCGTCGGCCTTGCCCATCTGGAGGAACCGCACCCCGTTCGCGCCGGCGCGCGCGTAGCGCTCGACCACCTCCTCGGGGGTGCCGTCGAGCTCCCACCCGCCGTTGCGGCGGGCCGCCGCGCCCGCGAGGAACCAGTCGTCGCTCGGCTCCAGGCCGAGGACCTGCGCCAGGCCGGGCACCGTGTCGGCGTCGATGGCCAGCACCTGCTCGCCGCTGCCCGACAAGGCCGCGCAGAGCAGCCCCCCGAGCGACGACTTGCCCGACCCGCCCTTGCCCAGCATCACGACGCGCATAGCGGGAAACGTACGGACGGCCGAGCGGCGCTGTCAAGGAAACCTTGGTGCCGGCTGCAGGTCGGCCTCGGGCCGGGCCACGCCGCCCGCGGCGGGGGTGGGCCTTCGGCCGGGCCACGCGCCTGGTCAGCAGCCGCCGCCGGGGGAGGGGCGGTCCGGGATCGACGGGTCGACGACCTCCACGTGGACGTGGGGCCAGCTGGGCTCGGCGGTGTGCTCGTCCACCTGGGACTCGAACGGCAGCACCGTCGGGCCTGCGGCCAGCACGGTCTCGCCGGCGTGCACGTGCATGCCGGGACGGACCGCCACGCCGCTGATGTGCAGCACCTTGACCTCCCAGCCGGGGCGGGCGTCGGGTTCGATGACGGCGAAGTCGTCGCGGTGGTCGCAGTACAGCACGTAGCTGCCGGCCCGCCGCACCGTCCCGGTCACCGGGGCGCGGATCTCGACGCCGGGGTCCACCACGATGTCGGCCGCCGAGCGCGACCCCGTGCCCCGCTCGCGGGTCTCCAGGGTGATGGGCAGGACCGTGCTCGCCACGGGGTCGAGCTGGCGGGCGCCGTCGTGGGTCGACTCGTGGAACCCGACGCGCTCGACCCTCGCCGAGGGGTGCAGGAGCACCACCGGGCCCGCGGTCGCGAACGGGCTCCAGCCGGTCTCGGTGACCGACCGCGCCGGCGGCGCCGGCGGCGGCGGCGGGGGTGGCGGGGGGGGGGGGGGGGGGGCGGGGTGGGGCGGCGGCGCGGTGGCCGGCGGGGCGGGCGGGGTCGGCTCCGGCGGGGGCGGCACCTGCGGCAGGTCGGACGGGTCGACCGGCAGGGGCAGCGACGTCACGTCGGGCACCTCGGGCACGGTGACGCCGGGCACGGCGGGGGAGATCGCCTCCGCCAGCCCGGGCGCGCCCGCCCCGACCACGGTCGGCCCCGACCCGGGCGTACAGGTGACCAGGACCAGCAGGAGGGCGGCAGCCGTGACCGCGGTCCGGATCACCGACTGCCCGCCGGTCGGTCGTTTCGTGCGCGTGCCACAAGCCCCCCACTGCCGAGTGTGCCGCCCACCGTATCGCCCTTGCGGGTGGGCGGCCTGCGGAGCGGTGCAACGGGCGTGGGTGACGTCCCCGGGCGTGGCCGGGGTCGCGTCCCCGCCGTGGTGTGCCTAGCCTGGCACGCTTCCCGCAATCCACCTGGGGCGCTGACGACCGGAGGGCTGTGCGATGACACGCGACGCGGACCTGGACCAGGTGCTCGCCGAGGTCGCCGCGGTGGCACGGCCCGCAGCGGCCGAGGGCAAGGTCGCCGACTACATCAAGGCCATGGCGGACCTGGAGCCATCCCGCTTCGGGCTCGCCCTGGTCGAGATGGACGGGACCGAGCACGTCATCGGCGACGTGGACGAGGCGTTCGCCATCCAGAGCATCTCGAAGGTCTTCTCGCTCGCCCTCGCGATGCAGCGCGCCGACGCCGTCAAGGACGTCGGCACGCAGCTGTGGGACCGGGTGGACGTCGAGCCGTCCGGGGACCCCTTCAACTCCCTGGTGCAGCTCGAGCGCGAGCGCGGCAAGCCCCGCAACCCATTGATCAACCCGGGCGCCCTCGTCGTCGACGACGTGCTCCTCGACCACTGCGACGACCCGTCGGGTGAGATCATCCGACTGCTCACGGCCCTGGCCGGCGAGCCCATCGGCATCGACGAGGTCGTGGTGCACCAGGAGGGCCGCAGCAGCCACCGCAACCGCGCGATGGCCTTCCTCATGTCCTCCTTCGGCAACCTCACCTCCGCGGTGGACGACGTGCTCGACGTGTACGTGCGGCACTGCGCCATCGCCATGACCGCCCGGCAGCTCGCGCGCGCGGCGCGGTTCCTCGCCAACGGCGGCGTGGACCCCGCCAGCGGCAGCGTCGTCCTGCGCGACCCGCTCGCCCGCCGGGTCGCCGCGATCATGTTGATGTGCGGCACCTACGACAATGCGGGGCAGTTCGCCTACGACGTCGGCCTGCCCTGCAAGAGCGGCGTGGCCGGCGCGATCGTGGCGCTCATGCCCGGCGTCGGTGCGGCGTGCGTGTGGTCCCCCCCGCTCGACTCGACGGGCAACTCCTCCGCCGGCCGCGTCGCCCTGCACGAGCTCGCTGAGCGCCTCGAGCTGTCGATGTTCTGACCGACTGCCCGCGAGACACGTGCCAGCCGTGCCCCGCGCGGTGCAGCGCGTATCCACCGTCCACGGCGGGTACAGGTGGCGCCAGTCCTGTGACGCGAATCACTGGAGCCCGCCATGGACACCCCGGTCATCATCGCCATCGGCGCGGGGCCGCGGCCGGTCGTGAGCGGCAGGTAGGGTCGGCCCCAGCGCATCGCGAGGGGCACGGTGGACATGGTGGACGTGATCGCCCGCAACAACGTGCACGTGTCCGGCCGTGCCGACGGCCGGCCGATGATGCTGGTCCACGGGTTCGGGTGCGACCAGCACATGTGGCGGTTCGTCGCGCCGGCGTTCGCCGACGAGTACCGCATCGTGACGTTGGACCAGGTGGGCTCCGGGCAGTCGGACCTGTCGGCGTACGACCGGGAGCGGTACGCGTCCCTGCACGGCTACGCCCTCGACCTCCTGGAGGTGTGCGCGGCCCTCGAGCTGCGCGACGTGGTGCTCGTCGGCCACTCGGTGAGCGCGATGATCGGCGTGCTGGCGGCCATCGAGGAGCCCCGACGCTTCGCCGCCCTGGTGCTGGTGAGCCCCTCGCCGCGCTACCTCGACGACGTCGGGTACACCGGCGGGTTCGCGCGCACCGACATCGACGAGCTGCTGGACTCGCTGGACAGCAACTACCTCGGATGGTCCAGCGCCATGGCCCCGGTCATCATGGGCAACCCGGACCGTCCTGAGCTCGGCGAGGAGCTCGTGCACAGCTTTTGCCGCACCGACCCCGAGATCGCCCGCCACTTCGCGCAGGTGACCTTCCTGGGCGACAACCGCGACGACCTGGCGCGCGTGGCGACCCCGGCGCTCGTGCTGCAGTGCTCCTCTGACGTGCTCGCGCCCCAGGCGGTCGGGGCGTACGTCCACGACCGGTTGCCGGACAGCGAGCTCGTGGTCATGGACGCCACCGGCCACTGTCCGAACCTGAGCGCGCCGGACGAGACGATCGCGGCGATGCGGGCGTTCCTCGGCAGCCCCACGGCATGACGGCGGACGCCGGCGGTGAGCGCCCCCCGGGTCCGGTGGTGCCCGCGGAGAACGCCGAGGACCTCTACGAGCACGCGCCGTGCGGCTACCTGTCGACGCTGCCCGACGGGACGATCATCCGGGTCAACGAGACGCTGCTGGCGTGGACGGGGTACCGCCGCGACGAGCTGGTCGGCCGACGCCGTTTCGTCGACTTGCTCACCGTCGGCGGGCGCATCTACCACGAGACCCACTACGCCCCGCTGCTGACGATGCAGGACCACGCCCGCGAGATCGCCCTCGACCTGGTGTGCGCCGACGGCCGCCAGCTGCCCGTCCTGGTGAACGCGGCCCTGGTCCGCGACGCCGACGGCGCGCCCCACGTGATCCGCACGAGCGTGCTGGACGCCACCCACCGGCGGGCGTACGAGCAGGAGCTGCTGCGCGCCCGGGAGCGGGCGCAGGCGTCGGAGCTGCGTGCCCGGGAGCTGGCGCGGACCCTCCAGGCCAACCTGATCCCGCCCGCCCCACCGGCGATCCCCGGCCTGGACGTGGCGGCGGCGTACCGTCCGGCGGGCGCCGGCGACGAGGTCGGCGGTGACTTCTACGACGTGTTCAAGACCGACCAGGGCGACTGGGCCGTGGTCCTCGGCGACGTGTGCGGCAAGGGCGCCGCCGCCGCGGCGGTGACCGCGCTGGTGCGCCACACCGCCCGCGCGGCCGCCATGCAGACGCGCACGCCGAGCAAGGTGCTCGCCACCCTCAACGACGCGCTGCTGCGGGCCCCGAGCGAACGGTTCTGCACGGCGGTGTACCTGCGGTTCTGCCTCGACGACGACGGCAGCGTGCGGGTGGAGAGCGCGAGCGCCGGTCACCCGCTGCCCATGCGCCTCGCCGACGACGCGGTCGCACCGGTCGGCACACCCGGCACGCTGCTCGGCGTCGTGGACGACCCGGACCTGGCCGACGCCGCGGTCGTGCTCTTGCCGGGTGAGGCGCTGTTCTGCTACACCGACGGGCTGACCGAGGCTCGCCGGGGCGAGGTGCAGTTCGGCGAACGGCGCCTGCGCGCCCTGCTGGCCGCCCAGCACGGCAAGCCGGCGAGCGATCTCGTCCAGGTGGTCATCGGCGAGATCCTCGACTTCCAGGGCGGGTACGCCCGCGACGACATGGCCGCCGTCCTCATCGGCGTCCCACGCGGTGACTGAGCAACGGTTGGAGGATCTCGTGGACACGACGATCGTGCGGGCGCTGGACGCCGAGCTCACGGCCGGTGCGCTCGTCACCGACCCGGGGGTCATGGAGGGCTACCGCCACGACCGGGCGGCGACGGCCGCACCCGGCAAGCCGATCGCGGTCGTGCGCGCCGCCGGCACCGCCGACGTCCAGGCGACCCTGCGGGTGGCCGCCCGGTTCGCCACGCCGGTGGTGACCCGCGGGGCGGGCACCGGCCTGTCGGGCGGGGCGTCGGCGGTGGACGGCGGCATCACCCTGTCGACCGAGCGCCTGCGCACCTGCACGGTCGACCCCGTGGCGATGGCCGCCACGGTCGGCCCGGGCCTGCTGAACGCCGAGGTGAAGGCCGCCGCCGCCGAGCATGGCCTCTGGTATCCGCCCGACCCGTCGTCGTTCGAGATCTGCTCGATCGGGGGCAACCTCGCGACCAACGCCGGGGGGCTGTGCTGCGTGAAGTACGGGGTGACCACCGACTACGTGCTGGGGCTCGAGGTGGTGCTCGCCGACGGCACGGCGGTGCGCCTCGGCGGGCGCACGATCAAGGACGTGGCTGGCTACGACCTCAAGCGCCTCTTCGTGGGGTCGGAGGGCACGCTCGGGGTCATCACCGAGGCGACCCTGCGGCTGCGTCCCGCCCAGCTGCCCCCCGCCACGGTGGTGGCGACTTTCGACGATGTCGTGGCCGCCGGCCGGGCGGTGACCCGCGTGGTCGCCGCGGTGCGCCCCGCCGCCCTCGAGCTGATGGACCACGCGGCGCTCCAGGCGGTCGAGGCGGTCCGCCCGATGGGTCTGGAGGCAGGCATCGCCGCGCTGCTGCTCGGCCAGAGCGACGTGGACGGGGACGAGGCGGCGCGGATCGCGGCGGTCTGCGAGGCCGAGGGCGCCACCTACGTCGCGGTGACCGACGACCCCGACGAGGGCGAGGCGCTGATGGCCGCCAGGCGCATGGCCATCCCCTGCGTCGAGAAGCTCGGCACGGTCATGATCGAGGACATCGGCGTGCCCGTCCCGCGCATCCCCGAGCTGCTGGCGGCCGTCGCGGCCGTCGCCGAGCGCCAGCGCACCGCCATCCCCGTGATCGGCCATGCCGGCGACGGCAACTTCCACCCGCTGGTGACCTTCGACGCCACCGACCCCGACGCCGCGGCCCGGGCCGAGCTGGCCTTCGGCGAGATCATGGACGCCACGCTGGCGCTCGGCGGCACCGTGACGGGCGAGCACGGCGTCGGCACCCTGAAGGCCGGCCACCTCGCCACGCAGCTCGGGCCCGACGTGCTGGCGCTGTCGGGGCGCGTCAAGGCGGCGCTCGACCCCCAGGGCATCCTCAACCCCGGCAAGTGGGTGTAGCGGGCGCTACCCGGCGCGCAGCGGTTGGCGTTGCCCGTAGGTGAGGGTGCGCCACAGCCACTCGAGCGGGCCGAAGCGGAAGTGGCGCATCCACAGGGGGCAGGCGACGAGGAGCACCACCCAGATCGCGACCACCACCAGCAGCGCCTGCGCCGGCGTGAGGCGGTCGTACAGGCCGAAGCCGGCGAACACGAGCAGCGCCAGCGCGCTCTGCAGGACGTAGGCGGTCAAGGCCATGCGCCCGGTGGCCGCCAGGCGCCGCATCGGGCCGAGGCGCAGGCACAGCAGCGCCAGCGCGGACAGGTATCCGACCGCCAGCGCCGGCGCGCCCACGACCTGGCCCGCCACGGCGAGCAGCGCGCCGACGTCGCCGCCGGGCGCGACGCCCCCGACGGACAGCGGCCCGACAAACCCTGCGGGCAGGTTGAGGGGCAGACCGACCGCCAGGCCGGTGACCATGGCGGTCCGCAGACCCCGGCGGTGCGCCGGCAGGTCGGCGAGCAGCCCCGAGGCGCCCACGGCGAAGCCCAGCAGGAACAGGGCCACGACCCAGGGCAGCAGCAGCAGCGTGGAGGGCTGGATCAGCAGGGACTGCCACGCGTTGGCGGCGACCACCGCGCCGTAGCCGCCGTCCTGGTAGGCGGTGAGGGTCTGCTCGGCGTGGCGTTCGACGAACCTCGCCACCCCGGCCGCGACGGGGTCGTCGGCGGGGGCGTCCGGTGCGAACGCCGTGACGCCCAGGCCGATCAGCAGCTGCACGGTGAGGATGCCGATCGTCCACCACAGTGCGGTCCTGGCGCGCACGCCGACGAAGGCCAGCAGCACCATGCCGGCCAACCCGTAGGCGAACAGGATGTCGCCCGGGAACAGCAGCACCATGTGCGCGACCCCGAACAGCAGCAGCACGCCGTAGCGGCGGGCGAGCAGCCGGCGCGGCGACCGGCCCGCCCGCCAGGCCCGCATGGCGATGAGCGCTGCCCCGATGCCGAACAGGATCGCGAAGCTCGACAGGAACTTGCCCGCCACCAACCAGCCCGACAGGAAGTGCACGACGCGGTCGGCTGCGCCGCCCGCCGCGACGGGCTCCCCCCCGACGAGGCGGTAGAAGTCGGCGCCGCGCATCAGCTCGATGTTGATGATCAGGATGCCCAGCAACGCGAACCCGCGGAGCACGTCGAGGATCGGCTCGCGCTGCGCGGCGCGCGTGGGGCGCAGGGCCGTGGACGTCGGCTCGGCACCCATCGGGTTGCGATCCATGGTCCTGGCTCCGGGGTCCGTGACGAGGCGGCCGCAGGTGCACTGCGGTGCACTGCGGTGCACTGCGCGAGGATGCGGGGTGTGCACTGTGCCAGGTGGTCGCCGGAACGGGAAACGGGATGACCGACAACGACGCGCCCATCTGCCCGTGGTGCGGGGTGACCGCCCTGCCCGGCGCCTCGGCGGGGGTCCCGGCGGCGTTCGTCTGCGACAATCCCGACTGCGAGGCCTTCGGCGAGCCGGTGCGATGAGTTCCGCCCGGCGCCGTCGTCTACCCCTCGACCGGCGTCGCTGCGTCCGATGGTGACGGCGCCGGTGCACGGGCACCAGCGGGTGCGACGACGCGGAGGAGCGTGGGCAGATGAGCGCAGTGAGGGTTCTGGTCGGGACGCGCAAGGGCGCGTTCATCCTGACCGCCGAGGGGCGGCGGGAGTCGTGGGACGTCGCCGGCCCGCTGTTCGGCGGCTGGGAGATCTACCACGTCAACGGGTCGCCGGCCGACCCCGACCGGCTGTACGCGTCGCAGTCCAACGGCTGGTTCGGGCAGGTCATCCAGCGCTCCGACGACGGGGGCGCGAGCTGGGAGCCGGTCGGCAACGACTTCGCCTACGAGGGGGAGCCGGGCACACACCTGTACTACGACGGCTCGTCCAGGCCGTGGAAGTTCACGCGCGTGTGGAACCTGGCGCCCGCCGCCGACGACCCCGACACGGTGTACGCCGGCGTCCAGGACGCCGCGCTGTTCCGCACCACCGACGGCGGCCACACCTGGCACGAGCTGGCCGGCGTGCGCGGCCACGACTCGGCCGCCCGCTGGGCCCCGGGCGCCGGGGGGCTGTGCCTGCACACCATCCTGACGAACCCGCAGGACCCGGCGCGGATGCTGGTCGCGATCTCCTCGGCCGGCGTGCTGTCCACCACCGACGCCGGGGCCTCCTGGGCGCTGGCCACCAAGGGGCTGCGCTCGGACTTCCTGCCGGAGCCCGAGGCGGAGATCGGCCACTGCGTGCACAAGCTCGCAAGCCACCCGTCCCGCCCCGACGTGGTGTTCATGCAGAAGCACTGGGACGTGATGCGCAGCGACGACGGCGGGGGGTCGTGGCGCGAGATCAGCGGCAACCTGCCGAGCGACTTCGGCTTCGCCGTGGACGTGCACGCCCACGAGCCCGACACCGTCTACGTGGTGCCCATCACCAGCGACGAGCTGCACTACCCGCCCGACGGTCGCCTGCGCGTCTACCGCAGCCGCGCCGGCGGTGACGACTGGGAGCCGCTCACCGAGGGGCTGCCCCAGACCGACTGCTACGTGAACGTGCTGCGCGACGCCATGGCGGTCGACCGGATGGACCCGTGCGGCGTGTACGTCGGGACGACCGGCGGGCAGGTCTACGTGTCGCCGGACGCCGGCGACCATTGGACACCGATCGTGCGCGACCTGCCGGCGGTGCTGTCCGTGGAGGTGCAGACGCTGCCGTGACCGCCATGGATGCCGCCGAGCGCACCGCCGGCACGGTCCGCCTCCGGATCGTCATGCCCCACCAGCTGCGCGCGCTCGCGCGCGTGACCGGCGAGGTCGCCGTCGAGGCCGCTGCGCCCGTCACCGTGCGCACGGCACTGGACGCCCTGGAGGCCGCCCACCCGGCGCTGGTGGGCACGATCCGCAAGCGCGACACCGGCCAACGCCGGGCGATGATCCGCATCTACGCGGCCGGCGAGGACCTCTCCAACGCCCCGGTCGACACGCTCCTGCCCGCGATCGTGACCAGCGGGCACGAACCCCTCCAGCTCGTCGGCGCAATCGCCGGCGGTTGACGGCCGTGGGGCGCACCGTGCTGGCCCTGGCGGTGCTGGAGGGCCGCGACGGCCGCTGACGCCGTCCGCGGGATTCTCGCGGTCCCCGGCCCGCTGGCGGGGCGGTCAGGCTGCCCGGCCCGCAGGATTCCCGCGCCCGCGCGGGAATCCGGACCGGCCGGGGCTGGCCTGGCGGCAGTAGCGGCAGCGTCCGCAGGCGCTGATGCACGAGACGAGCACCCGGTCCCCGGGGGCCACCGGCGCTGCCCGGGTCCGTGGAAGACCATTGCTCGCATGTCGACCCCGCCCTGTCTGCTCCTGGTGGCCGGTCGCCATACCAGGCGGTGCAGCCCCACGCATGGGGCGCGGACGCCAGTTGACCATGGCCGGACTACCTGCTGTTCGCACCTACTTGGGGCCGCATTCTCCCTGTAGCCTCGCCAGCGGTCGGGGGTCTTCTGGCGGAGGGCGTGGGCATGCATGTGGGGACGGGCAGCAATCCTGGTCGTGGACGCGGGTGGCGGGTCGGCATGGTGGCGGGGGTGCTGCTGGCTCTCGCGCTGGCCGGATGCGCCGAGGGGGGCTCGCCGCAGGTCGGCACGTCGGAGCTGGTCACCGAGGAGGAGCCGCTGGTGCGCATGCACGAGGGGCCCAGCGTGCTGCTCGACGCGGACGACCCCGACACCGCCTACCTCGCCGACGTCGACCTGGCGAACGGGACGTGCGAGTTCGCGGTGTCGACCGACGGCGGGGACACCTGGGAGGAGCGGCCGGCGCCGGAGCTCGAGCCCTTCACCGACTGCGGGTACGGGGCCGCCAACCCCAAGAACATCCGCACGCAGCTCGACCAGGGTCCGGACGGGACCCTCTTCTCCGTCTTCCACGCGCAGGACCCGGACGCCGGAGGGTCGCGCAGCGTGCTGCTCGGGCGCTCGTCTGACCAGGGGCAGAGCTGGGACACGAGCCTGGTGTACTCGCCGGGGGACGCGCGTGAGGGTGAGGACATCGAGGTCAACTTCGTCCCGCACGTCGCCGTCGACCCCGACGACCCGGAGCGGGTGGTCGTGGTGTGGCGTCGTTCCTTCCAGGCCGCGGGTGAGGAGGACGCCCCGCCGAGCCGGCCCTTCCTCGCCTGGTCAGACGACGGCGGCGAGACGTTCGGCGAGCCGTTCATGATGCTGGACGAGGACCTCGGGTTCGAGGCACCGAAGCTGCGCATCGTCGACGGCCGCCTGTTCGCCTTCTACCGGCTGCGCCCGGAGGGCGACGGGGTGGACAACGAGGTGGTCGCGGCGGTCTCCGACGACGACGGCGAGACGTGGGAGCCGACGACGATCGCGAGCGCGGGTGACGTCAGCGAACCGGTGGTCGCCCACGACCCGCAGGCGGGCGTCTTCCACCTGGTGTGGCACGACAACAGCAACGAGGAGCTCGACGCGTTCTACGCCAGCTCGAGCGACGGGCTGACCTGGAGCGAGCCGGTCCGTCTCAACGACGACGCGGAGGGCAACCGCATCGGCCAGTTCTACCCGGTGGTGGCGGTGGCCCCCGACGGGCGGGTGGACGCGGCCTGGTACGACTACCGCGACGACCCCTATCCCGCCCCGACACCACCGGAGGACGGCGAGCTGAACCTGTTCAACAACATGGGCCAGCACCAGAGCGTGTACGCCACCAGTTCCATGGACGGCGGGCAGACGTGGCTGCCCAACCTCCAGGTCAGCGACGTGCGGATCGACCGCACGTTCGGCCCGTGGGACCTCAACTTCTTCACCCAGGTGCCGCCGGCGATCGCGTCGGGTCCCGACGGGGCGCTCGTGGCCTGGTCGGACACGCGACTGGGTGACGCCACCACGGGCACCCAGGACATCGCCGCGGCCCGGCTCACCTTCGACGGGGGGTCGAACCGGGTGCCCCTGGCGATGCTGACCGGCCTCAGCGGCGTCCTGCTCGGCGCCGGGCTGGCCACCGTCATCGGTGCGGTGGCCCTCCGCCGCCGCACTGGCGGGTCGGCACCGGGCGGAAGCCGCTCGACAACGGACTGAACTAACGTTCATCATACTGAACATAAGTGGCGCTCCTGCAGTAGTTGTGGGTCGCTGAGGGGTCCGTGACGAGTGTCGTTGC
>JBBDQS010000116.1 GCA_040905805.1 Egibacteraceae bacterium
CAACCTCATCCCCCAAGCCGCATGACGAGGTCCCTCCAGAAGATCTGCACCCATTACCTTCCTCGGCCCCGCACGCAGGGCGATCGCCGACCGGCTGCCTGAGGCCGTCGCCGCCGCAGTCCTAGAGTTCTGCGCCAACACCCTGGCTGAGAACCCACACCGCGTCGGCAAGCCCCTGTTCGGCCCGTTGGCCGGATGCCACGGAGCCCGACGAGCGACCTACCGCATCGTCTACCGCATCGATGCCACGAACAACATCGTCACCGTGCTCGACGTCGCCCACCGCAAGGACATCTACCGCCCGCGATAGCGGCGACCCGGTGCATCCCATAGGCGTGGCCAAGGGACACGTCCAGCTTGGTGAACACCCAACGCCTGCAAAGCGGCGCAGGCGCTGCGGGCCTGCTCCAAAGCGGCGGCTCCACGGCCCAGCATGTGCAGCCCGCGTGCCCGGTCCACGCCAACCAGGACGCCTCGAGGGGGCAGCCCAACGCGTTGGTAAAGGCCGTCTTGCAGGCGGCGGTTGGCCGTTCCTGGATCGCCCGCGGGCAGCGCCACCTGGCCGTGGCTCGCCAAGGCCACGAGGCAGTCCGTGCCGACGGCCTCCGCGGCGGCCTCGAGCTCGGTAGTGACGGTCACCGTGGTGTTCGTGGGCGGGGGGTTCCGGCGGCTACGGAGTGCGACGTGTACCGCAGCCGTCAACCTCCGGCCTACCCGGCATAGGTTGAACTCGGGAGCCCCTGGCAGGGATATCGGGCCGTAGTGATGATCGCCTCCGGGTGGAGGCGCGCGCAGTCTTGGCTGCAGACCTCGATCAGAGGGCGATGGCGATGTCGAGGGAGGCCCTGGCCAGCCGGACGTCGGTTGTGAGCAGCTTGCCGGACAGGATTTGAGCGGCAGCAACGTAGAGCGCATCTCGGGCTGCAATGTCGTCGCGCAGGGCCCAGGCCGCCGACAGGAGTGGTGCGCTGATTGGAAGGCGCGCCACATCGAGGTCGGCAAGAAGGGCGAGGCGCGCGGAAACAGCCTCGGCGGTCAGTTGCTCGTCGCGATGCAACCGGGCGAGCGCAGAGAACACCTCGGCGTCGAGGTGCACGACTGAGAACAGCTGTGCGCCCTCAAGGTGCTTGCGGGCGCCGCGACCGCGATCGTTGTCCAACAGGACGTCGACCACCGCTGCGGCGTCGAGCACGACGATCACAACGCGTCAGTGCGTGCCGCAGCCACGGCGTCGGCTCCGAGGACATCCGTGTCGACCGGTGACAGCTCGTCAAGGCGACGTAGCCACTCGTGCATCGACGGGCGGCTCGTGTGGGCTGTCAGAACCCGAGCGACGTACTGCTGAACGCTGAGACCTTCAGCCGCTGCTCGTCGCTTCAGCTCGTCGTGGGTCTGCGCGTCAACGTTGCGGATGAGAAGGTCGGCCATGATGCCTCCGGCGTGCTGCGATATCAAGATGATATCATGAAGCACGGGCTCGTTGTTGTCAGCATGTGGAAACCGATTGGGATGTGCATTCTGTGATGGGTGCGTCACGCGGGTAAGCGGCTGAGAGCGATGGGCCAGCCGAAGTATCAGAACGACGGCGACCCGCCCGCACTGGTCGTCCAGGCCGGTAGCACCAAGCTGCGCTACCACCTGCGATGCATCGACGATCTCCCCGCGATGCTCGCCGAGCTCGAACACAACCCACGGAACAACCACATGCGTGCCCGCTGATGGCGTCGGCGCGGTCCCCCCGGCGACCGCAGGGTTCGGCTGGTCAGAAGAACTGGTCGATGAGGATCGGGTTGCCTAAGGCACGTCCGTCCCGACCGCGCCGACGTACCAGACGTGGTCGGCGCCGACATGGCACCGGTCGAGCCGTTCCGCGCCGCCGCTGCGGGCGCCGGTGAACCAGATGGGAGCACCGCCGCGCGCGACGACCCTGCCGGCCTCGTCGACCAGCTCGAACGTCCCGGCGTCCTCCGCCAGCCCGAACGCGGCCCGGTAGCCCGCCGGCCACAGGACCGCGTGGGGGGCGCCGTCCATCTCCACCCAGGCGCACCCCCCGTCCAGACCAGGGTCACCGCCGAGCACGCCGGTCCGCGGCACCGCCGGCAGCTGACTGAGCTCGTGCTGGGGCAGGTCGACCAGACGGGCATCGGGGTCCACCGGGTCCCCCTCCGCGGCACCGGTCGCGGGCAGGACGGCCGAGCCCTCGCCCAGCACCGGGCCGGGCGATGCGCGCCCCGGTTCGTCTTCCGGGACCACGCGTGCCGACCCGTCCACCTCCGTGACCACCACGGCGAGCGCCAGGGCCAGCACCACCACGTTGCCGACACCCACCACCCGCGCCAGGCGTCCTGCCCGCATCGTCGCCCTCCTCTTCTGCGCCACGGCTTGCGGGCATCGTACGACAGCACCCTGCCCATGGCGCGCACGCCCACCGGGGAACGTTGTCCCCAGGCACGGGGGATCCAGCGCGACGAGCGGCGAAGGCTGCGGCACCTTAGGGCCTGCCCAGGTCGACAGGAGGACGGGTCATGGCAGAGGTTCCCGGCGAGGGTGCGGCACGGGTCTACGCGGCGGCGCGGCGCTTCACCGACCGGTGTCTGCACCGCAACGGCAGCGTGCTCTCGTCCCGCCGGCGGTGGGCTCCCGAGCTCCTCGATGATCTCCTGGCCCGACTCCGCGACCGGGGCGCCGTCGGCACGTTCCCGCACCGTTGGGCGGAGGTGCTGGCCGACGCGCCCGACGCCTGCGTGGAGCTGGCGGCGGAGGCGTGCTACGTCCATGTCCTGTTCGCGACCGACCTGGCCCCGACCACCAAGCGCGCCCTGGTGCACGCGACCCTCGCGCGCTCCTCGGCGGCGCCCCGCGTGCCTGCCGACCTGGACGCGGCGCTGGACGGGGGCCTGGCCGGCACCGGTGTGGCGTTCAAGACCCGACGGCTGTCCCAGCTGCGCTACCTGCTCGCAGCGGCGCGCGCGATCAAGGACGTGCGCCGACGGGATCGCGAGTCCCTGCTCACCGACGCCGACGCGTTCGTCGCGTGGTTGCGGGACCTGCCCTGCGACGGCGCCGACGCCCAGCGCGAGATCCTGGCCCATCTGGTGCACCCGCACGCCTTCGAGCCGATCGTCTCCCGGCGGGTGAAGGAGCGCGTGGTGGCCGCCTACGGCGGTGGGCACGACGACGTCGACGTCGCCCTGCGGGCACTGCGCGCGCGATTGGAACCCGAGCACGGTGCAGGGTTCGCCTTCGTCGACCTGGTCGATGTCCGCCGGGCGCCGGCCGGTCAGCGGCCGAGCGCGTAGGCCTTGCATCCCGCGCGAGGTCAGCCGCTGCGGCGGCGGGCGATCTCGAAGAGGGCCACGGCTGCGGCGGCGCTCGCGTTCAGCGAGGCGACCCGTCCGCCGAGGGGGATCGCCAGGCGGGCGTCGACCCGTTCGGCGACCAGGCGGGACAGCCCGGCTCCCTCCCCGCCGATCACCAGCACGACCCGCCCGGCCAGCAGGTCGGAGTCCCACACCGTGTCGGGCGCGTCGCCGTCCAGGCCCACCGACCAGTAGCCGCGGCCGGCGAAGTCCTCGATGGCCCGCACGACGTTGGGCACAAGCGCCACGCGCAGCCAGCTGAAGGCGCCCGCCGCGGCCTTCTCGGCGGCGGGGGTGACGTGCGCCGCCCGCCGCTTGGGCAGCACCATGGCGCCGGCGCCGGCGGCTTCCGCGGACCGCGCGATCGCTCCGAGGTTCTGCGGGTCGGTGACGCCGTCGAGCACGACGACAAGGTCGGGTTCGCCGATCTCGTGCAGGGCCACGTAGGGGAACGCCGGCGCGACCGCGAGGACGCCCTGGTGGCGCGCGCCCCCGCACAGCTCGTCCAGGACCGGGCGCTTGGCGGTGCGGACCGCCACCCGCGCCGCACGGGCGGCGGCGACGATGTCGGCGACCGCGTCGGGGTCGGTGACCACGACCTCCCGCAGGCGGCGGCCCGCCCGCAGCGCCTCCGCCACGGGGCGCCGACCCGGGACGACCGTGGTCGGCTGCGAGGAGCCTGGCGATGGGCTCACCGGTCTAGGCCAGGTGCCAGCGCGCACCGTCGGGGGAGTCCTCGACGACGATGCCGAGTTCGCTCAGGCGGGCCCGGATGGCGTCGGCGGTGGCGAACTCCCGGCGGTCGCGGGCCTCGGCACGCAGGCGCAGCAGCTCCTCCACCAGCGGCCCGACCAGCCCCGCGCCCGCAGCCTCCCCCTCATCGAAGGTGTAGCCGAGAACCCCGGCCAGCTCGCGGACCACCGCGCCCGCCGCCGCGGCCTCGGAGCGGCGACCAGCCTCCAGGTGGCGGTTGCCGGCGCTCACGAGGTCGAACAGCGCGGCATGCGTCTCGGGGGTGTTCAGGTCGTCGTCCAGGGCCGCCCTGAACGCCTCGCGCGCCGCGTCGGCCTCCGGATCTGCGGACCCGCCGACGTCCTCGGGGTCGGGTGGCGCCAGCCCGGCGGTCGTCCGCACGAAGGCGGCCCAGCGGTCGAAGGCGGCGGCCGCCTCGTCGAGGCGCTCTTCGCTGAACTCGACCGGCGACCGGTAGTGCGCCGCCAGGAAGAAGTGGCGCAGGACGTTGGCGCCGTAGCGGTCCAGCGCCTCGGCGAGCGAGATGACGTTGCCGACGGACTTGGCCATCTTCTCCGCCCCGAGGGTGAGCATGCCGTGGTGCACCCACCAGCGCGCGAAGGTCGTGCCCGTGGCCGCCTCCCACTGGGCCACCTCGTTCTCGTGGTGGGGGAAGACGAGGTCCGTGCCACCGGCGTGGATGTCGAACCCGCCACCGAGGTACTTGGTCGCCATCGCCGAGCACTCGATGTGCCATCCGGGACGACCCGGTCCCCAGGGCGAGGGCCAGGACGGCTCCCCCGGCTTGGCGCCCTTCCACAGCGCGAAGTCCAGCGGGTCCTCCTTGCGCTCGTCGCTCTCGACGCGCACCCCGGCGCGCAGGTCGTCGACCCGCCGGCCGGAGAGCTTGCCGTACTCGGTGAAGGCGCGGACCCTGAAGGACACCTCGCCGTCGGCCTCGTAGGCGTAGCCGGCGTCCACCAGCCGGTCGATCAGCTCGATCATCTCCATGATGTGGCCGGTGGCGCGGGGCACGATGTGCGGCGGCAGCGTGCCGAGCCGGTCGATCTGGGCCTGCCAGGCACGGGAGAACTCCTCGGCCACGACGGCCGGTGGGCGCCCGTCGGCCTCGGCCCGGGCGATGATCTTGTCCTCCACGTCGGTGATGTTGCGCACGTGCAGGACGTCAAAGCCCGACCACTCCAGGTGGCGGCGAAGCACGTCGGGCACGATCTCAGCGCGGGCGTGCCCGAAGTGGGGCGGCCCCTGGACGGTCGGGCCGCACACGTACATCGTGGCGAGCCCCGCCTCGCGGGGCACGAAGTCGTCGATGCGACGGGTCAGGGTGTTGTACAGGCGGATCACGGCCGCAAGCCTATCGGGCGGCCAACAGGACCACGGCCAGGCAGGCGATGCCCTCGCCCCGTCCGGTGAAGCCCAACCCGTCGGTGGTCGTGGCCTTGACGTTCACCGCGCCGGCCGGCACCCCGAGCAGGTCAGCGACGGAGTCGGTGATCGCTGCGCGGTGAGCGGCCAAACGGGGGCGTTGGGCCACCACCGTCACGTCGGCGTTGACGAGCGCCCATCCCGCCTCGGTGACCCGGTCCAGCGCTCCGGCCACGAACACGGAGGAGGCGACCCCGGCGTGCGCCGGATCGGCGGTCCCGAACACGGCGCCGAGATCGCCCAGACCGGCGGCGCCGAGCAGCGCGTCGACCAGGGCGTGCAGGACCACGTCGGCATCCGAGTGCCCCTCCAGGCCGGGTCCGCCCGGGATGGGCGTACCGCCGAGGCGCAACGGCCGGCCCGCGTCGGCGCTGAAGGCATGCACGTCCACCCCCTGACCGATCCGCATCCCGGCGCTCATGGGAGTCGCTGCGCGGCCAGCAGCGCCTCGGCGATCACGAGGTCCTCGGGAAAGGTGATCTTGAAGTTGCGGCGGTCGCCGGGGATCAGGCGCACGCTGCCACCGGCGCGCTCGACGAGCATGAGGTCGTCGGTGACCCCACCGGTGGCGCCGGCATGGACCTGCTGCAAGGTGCGCATCGCGAAGACCTGCGGGGTCTGCACGCTCCACAGGCCGTCGCGGTCGACGGTGCGCACCACCCCGCCGGTGGCGGCGTCGCCCTCCCGGACGAGCTTCATGGTGTCGACCACCGGCAGGCCGGGCGCGACCGCCGCCCACGGCTTGACCAGCGCCGCCACCGTGCGGGCCACGAGGTCGCCGCTCACCAGCGGACGTGCGGCGTCGTGCACAGCGACGACCCGAGCGTCGGGACACGCGTCCAGACCGCGCCGCACCGACTCCTGCCGGCTGGCGCCCCCGGCCACCACGGCGCCGACCGCCAGACCGGCGACGTCCAGGGCAGCGGCGGCGACGTCCAGCGCGTCGGGACCCACGACCAGCACGACCGTGTCGATTGCCTCGCAGGCGAGGAACGTGCGCACCGCATGCACCAGCAGCGGTTCGCCGGCCAGCCGCGCGAAGCCCTTGGGCCCGTCCCCACCGAAGCGCTCGCCCGCGCCCGCGGCGACGATCAGCCCGACGGTCGACCCGCTCACCAGGATGCTCGTTCACCTCCGCCCGCCGGCGGCCGGTGCCGCCCCTCCCTCCACGTCGACCCATCGTGCCACCTCGCCGAGGGCGTGATGACGTGCTGCCGCGGCCGTCCTCGCGACGCCGGCTACTCACCTGATGGGCGCGGGCTGGCGGGCTCAGCAGTATGGCGGTGGATCGCCACCCGCTCGGAAGTCATGACCATCACCGGCGAGGTTCGCCAGCCCAGCGCCTGCACGCAGGTTACCCGGCGGTAGATGGGGTGGGAGGGACAGATATGTCGCTGAGACCCAATCTACCGGCCGGTAACCAGGAGGTGGACCCGAAGATTTCCGACCATTCGGGCCGTGAGCATGCGCGGGGATCACCGCTGGTCCCTGTCGTGCAGCACCTCCTCGGCGAGCTCTCGCAGGGCGTCGCGGCAGGAGTCGAGTTCGGTGCGGCCCGCAGCGGTGGCGCGGTACAGCCGGCGGGTGCGTCCCTCGACGAGCTCCCCACGGGAGCCGAGCAGCCCATCGGCCTCCATGCGGTGCAGGACCGGGTACAGCGTGCCGGGACTGATGTCGTGGCCGTGTCGGGCGAGCTCGTCGCGGATCCACGCGCCGTGGATCTCACCTTCGCAGGCGTGGTGGAGGATATGCAGGCGCACCGCTCCGCGGCGGAACTCCTCCAGCACCACACCGGCTCCTTTCCGACGAGGACGAGGGTACGGGTCGGACCGACGCACCAAGGCTGTATCGTAATCCGACATCGGAAGTCGATACGGAGTCTTCCGTCGCTTGGAGGTCCCGTGGCCCACCACGAGCTCGCACGCCGTCTCACCCTGGCCGACGCGGTCGTCATCGGGCTCGGCGCGATGATCGGGGCTGGGGTGTTCGCCGCGCCGGGTCCCGCCGCGGCGGCCGCGGGCACGTGGCTGCTCGCCGGGCTGGGGCTGGCCGCGCTCGTGGCCTACTGCAACGCCACGTCCTCCGCCCAGCTGGCGGCGCTGTACCCGGAGGCCGGCGGCACCTACGTGTACGCGCGCCGGCAGATCGGTGACTACTGGGGGTTCCTGGCCGGGTGGAGCTTCGTGGTCGGCAAGACCGCGAGCCTATCGGCGATGGCGTTGACGTTCGGCTCCTACGTCGCCCCAGAAGCCACCCGGCCTGTGGGCATCGCCGCCGTCGTGGCGATGGCGGCGGTCAACTACCTCGGCGTGCGCAAGACCGCCGGTCTCACCAAGGTCATCGTGGCCCTGGTGTTGGCTGCGCTGGCCGCCACCGTCGCCGCAACGCTGCTCGGGGGCCAGGCCGACGTCGCCAACCTCACCACCGACCTGCCCGGCGGCGTGTTCGGCGTCCTGCAGTCCGGCGGGCTGCTGTTCTTCGCCTTCGCCGGCTACGCCCGCCTGGCCACCCTCGGCGAGGAGGTCATCGAACCGGAGAACACCATCCCCAAGGCCATCCCGATCGCGCTGGGCGTCGTCGTCGCCGTCTACGCGATCGTGCTCGTCTCCGCGCTGGTCGCCGCCGGCCCGGAGACGATGGCCCAGGCACCCGCGCCGCTGGCCGCCGCCGTGGAGGCCGGCCGCTGGGCTGGGCTCGCGCCGGTCGTGCGGGTGGGCGCGGCGATCGCCACCGCAGGCGTGCTGCTGTCGTTGCTCGCCGGGATCAGCCGCACCGCCCTGTCGATGGCCCGCCGCGGCGAGCTGCCCCGCTTCCTCGACGCGGTCCACCCGACCCACCGCACACCACACCGAGCCGAAGCGGCCGCCGCGGTGATCGTCTGCGCCGTCGTGCTCACCGCCGACCTGCGCGGCGCGATCGGGTTCAGCGCGTTCGCGGTGCTGACCTACTACGCCCTGGCGAACGCCTCGGCATGGACCCTGACCGACGGGCAGCGACGCTGGCCGCGCTGGATCGCGGGGCTGGGCGTGGCCTTGTGCATCGTGCTCGCCTTCACCCTGCCCGCCGTCGCCGTCGTCGGCGGACTCATCCTGCTCGGCGCCGGCTCACTCGTCTGGCTCGCCACCCGCCAACTCCGGCGCTGAGGCGCCACCTGAACCCGGCCCGTGGCCCGACCGGAGCCGCGCCCCCCGACTACCGCCGCCCACGCTCATCGCGAGCAGCATCGGTGGAGTGCAAGGACTGAAACGACGAGACGGCCACCGCGCTGAGCAGGCCAAGACCGCATCCGATCCCGATCGCCAAGACGACAGTCAGGCCGTCAAGCCCGCGGTCGAGCGAGTTGCTGAGCACGCTGACGCGCCGTACGCCGGGATCGGGCCCGGTCTCGGAGTAGTCGTCCCGCAGTGGCACTGCAAGCGCAACAGCGACAAGGAAAGCCACGGCGACCCCCACGACGGCGCTGGCCTTCAGGCGCCGGCTCAGCGTCCGCCCATCGGGCTGACCAGCGCCACCCTGGCACCCACCGCGGGGCAACACGCCAAGAGCCTGACCAGCAAACGGGCGCACCGCACCATAGGAGCCAGTCTACGAATTGGCCCGCGATCGTGGCTGCCGATACCGACGACGGTTTCCGCATCCGCCAACCCAGCGCCTGCACCCTGGTTACCCGGCGGTAGATGGGGTGGGAGGGACAGATATGTCGCTGAGACCCAATCTACCGGCCGGTAACCTGACCCGCCGGCGAGTGGTCGCCTACAAGGCGCGCGTCTGCACCAACCGGGGCTCGGCGTCACGCACGGTGGCGAACACCATGCGCCCGTTACCGGTCGACAGGATGCTCGTCACCTCGGCGTGGACGTGCTGGCCCTGGCGGTCACGGCCACCCTCCACGACGACCATCGTGCCGTCGGCGAGGTAGCCCACGCCCTGCCTGGCCTCCCTGCCGGGTTTGAGGACGTGCACCTCCAAGTCGTCGCCCGGCAGCACCGGGGGACGCAGGTCCTCGGCGAGGGTGTGCAGGTTCAGCACCTTGACGCCCTGCACCTCCGCGACCCGGCCCAGGTTGCCGTCCACGGTGAGCAGGCCGGCACCCCGTTCGCGGGCCATCGACACCAGCTTCGCGTCGACGGACTCGACGTCGGGGTGGTCGTGGTCAGTGACCTCCACGGCCACGCCCGACGAGCGCTGCAGGGCGGCGAGCACATCCAGTCCACGGCGACCGCGCCCTCGTCGCTGCTCGTCCTCGGCGTCGGCCAGCCCCTGCAGCTCGTAGAGGACGAAGCGCGGGACGACGAGGGTGCCCTCCAGGAAGCCGGAGCGGCACACGTCCACCAGGCGGCCGTCGATCAGCGCGGAGGTGTCGACGAGCTTCGTCCCGGGGCCCTTCGTGGGCCTGGCGACGTCCAGGCGTCCGCTCGCGCCGATGAAACGCAGCAGGTCTCCGCCACGGGCCACGCCGACCCGCGCACCGGTGCCGACGAGGATCAGTGCGGCCAAGGCGGCCAAAGGCACGGTCACCGCCCGGTTGTCGAAGATCAGCAGGGGCCAGGCGAACGCTGGCGTCAGGGCCAGCCCGGCGCAGGCCCCGAGTGTGCCGGCGAACAGGTCCACGATCGGCACAGACCGCAGGTTGCGCTCCGCAGCGTCGATCCGCCCGACGGCGAACCGCCCGAAGATGCCCCCCACGACGTAGCCGCAGGCGGCACCGAGCGCGGTGACGGCCAGCAGGAGGCTGTCGGAGTCGCTGCGCAGGTCGCGCAACGGTTCGATCAGCGAGGACAGCTCGAAGGCCCCGACCGTGGCGAGCACCACCACCGCGAGCCGGATGAGCTCGACCAGGATGGTCCCGCCTCGATGGGTGGGTGGCGCGTCGGTCACGGCGGCTCCCGTTCTGCAGGGACCCGACGGCCGGGGAGGCCGGCGGCTCGACGACCACTCGTCGAGCGGGCGGCCGCACAGGTCGGCTACTCGGCGAGAAGCTCGTCGATCAGTGCTTCGGCCTGTTCGTCGGACTTCTTGACCGCCGCAGCCAACTCGGAGATCAAGATCTGCTTCGACTTGGTGAGCATGCGCTTCTCGCCGGCGGACAAGCCCTTGTCCCGCTCCCGCAGCGCGAGGTTGCGCACGACCTCGGCGACCTGGAAGATGTCGCCGGAGCGCAGCTTCTCGTAGTTGGCCTTGAACCGGCGTGACCAGTTCGTCGGCATCGAGCCGTCCCGGCGCTTCAGGACGTCGAGCACCTCCTCGACCTGCTTCTTGCTCACGACGTTGCGCAGCCCCACCTCGTCGGTGGCGTCGGCCGGCACCATCAACGTCAGGTCGCCGTACGTGAGGCGCAGCACCAGGTAGTCGCGTTCCTCCCCCTGCAGATTGCGCTTCTCGCGCTTCTCGATGACGGCCGCACCATGGTGCGGATACACGACAGTGTCACCAACCCGATAGCTCATACGCTCAAGTTCCTTCCACACGCCCTTCCCACGGCACCCCGAGCGTAGGGGCAGCAGACGGCGCGATTTCGCGGTGAATGTCGACCGTACCACATATCGCTCCACACCCGAAGGGCAAAACCCCTGGTCAGGCGGCTAAACCCCCTTGACATCGCCCAATCGGGGTTGTCCGGCCCTGATCGTCAGGTGTAGCGCTCCAAGATGGAGGACTCAGCGAGGCGGGTCAGGCCCTCCTTGATGGTGCGCGCGCGCATCTCGCCGATGCCCTCCACGTCGTTGAGCTCGGCCAGGCTGGCCTCCATCAGCCGGGGCAGGCTCCCGAACGCCCCCACCAGACGGTCGATGGTGCGGTCGGGCAGGCGGGGGATGCGCGACAGCAGCCGGTAGCCCCGCGGCTGGAGCCCCCGGTCGATGCCATCCTCGTCGATGTCGAACCCGAGCACCGCCCCCAACCGATCACGGTCGAGCAGCTCCTGGGACGGCACCGTGTCGAGCTCGCCGAGGATGGTCTCGACCTTGCGGCGGCGGTCGGGCATGTAGTCGCGGACCACGAGGACCCGTTCCGCCTCGACCCCGGCCAGGAGCTCGTCGAGCTGCAGCTGCAGCAGGCGCCCGTCGGTGCCGAGCTCGGCGACGTAGGCCTCGATCTCGTCGGAGATGCGCCGCACCATCTCAGCGCGCTGGACGACCGTCAGCACGTCGCGCAGGCTGACCACGTTCTCGATCTCCAGCGCGGACAGGGCGCTCGAGACCTCGTCGAGCCGGGTGCGGTAGCGCTCCAGGGTGGACAGCGCCTGGTTGGCGCGGAACAGGATGGAGCTGATCTCCTCCAAGGACTGCTTGGACGCGTCGACGTAGAGGCTCACGGTGCGCATCGACTCGCTGACGCTGATGACGGGCTTGCCGGTCTGTTTGGCGACCCGTTCCGCGGTGCGGTGGCGCGTCCCGGTCTCCGCGGTCGGGATGCTCGGGTCCGGGACGAGGTGGACGTTGGCGTACATGATGCGCTCGATGCTCTCGTCGACCACGATCGCACCGTCCATCTTGGCCACCTCGGACAGCCGCTGGGCCGTGAACTTCGTGCCCATCTTGAAGCCGCCGGACACCAGGGCGTCGACCTGGTCGGAGTTGCCGAGGACGATGATCGCGCCCTTGCCCGCACGGATGATGCGGTCGATGCCCTCGCGCAGCGCCGTTCCGGGCGCGACCTTCTGCAGCACGGTGAGCATGCGGTCGTCGCTGGGCGTCAAGGGAGCGCGCTCCTCCTCATCGGTCTCGTTCTCGTCAGCCGAGCCCCGCCGTCAGGGCCTGACGCAGGTCGCGCGCCCGGAGCAGTCGGAGGCCAGAGGCAGCCCCATCATACGCAGCGGGCAGCAGCACCCGGTCGAAGCCGAGCCGCGCGGCCTCGGCGAGACGGCGCTCGGTCTGGGCGACGAGGCGCAGCTCGCCGGCCAGGCCGACCTCCCCGAGTGCGACCAGGTCACGGGGGACGGCGCGGTCCGCGGCGCTCGAGGCGATGGCCAGGCACAGCGCGAGGTCGACGGCCGGCTCGGACAACCGCACGCCGCCGACGCTTGACGCGTAGACCTCCTGGGCGCCCACCTGCACGTCGGTCCGCCGGGCGAGCACCGCGACGAGGAGGTTCAGCCGCGACGCGTCCAGCCCGCTCGCGACCCGCCGCGGGTTGACCATGGACGTCGGCGCGGTCAGGGCCTGCACCTCGCAGGCCAGGGGGCGGCGGCCCTCCAGTGCGACCGTGACGGCCACGCCGGGGATGGCCTCGCCGCCCTCGCCGACGAACAGCCGGCCCGCGTCCGCCACGCCGATCATGCCGTGGCCCTCCATCTCGAAGCACCCGACCTCGCCCACCGGACCGAAGCGGTTCTTGGTCGCCCGCAGCAGCCGCAGGGCGTGGTGACGGTCGCCTTCGAGGTCACAGACCGTGTCCACGAGGTGCTCGAGCACGCGCGGACCGGCCAGCTGGCCGTCCTTGGTGACATGGCCGACGAGCACGCAGGCCATGCCCCGCTGCTTGGCGCTGCGCGTGAGCGCCGCGGCGCAGTCGCGGACCTGGCTGATGCCGCCGGCCGCCCCCGGCCCGTAGGGGTCGCGCACCGTCTGGATCGAGTCCACGAGCAGCACGTCGGGCTGGTGCGCCTCGACCAGGCCGGCGATCACGTCGAGGTCGGTCTCGCTGGCGAGCAGCAGGCCCGCCGACAGGGTCTGGAGCCGCTCGGCCCGCAGCCGCACCTGGCCGGGGGACTCCTCCGCGGAGACGTACAGGACGACCTTTCCGAGCCGGGCAAGGGCGTCGGCGGCCTGGAGCAGCAACGTGGACTTGCCGGCGCCGGGCTCGCCCCCGAAGAGGGTGACCGAACCGGGCACCAGGCCGCCGCCCAGCACGCGGTCGAGCTCGCCGATCCCGGTGGGGGTGCGCTGCTCGGCGTCCAGGGTGATGTCGCGCAGGGGCCGGGCGGGGCGCAGCGGCACGACCGGTG
Organism: Egibacteraceae bacterium; assembly: GCA_040905805.1. NCBI lineage: Bacteria > Bacillati > Actinomycetota > Nitriliruptoria > Egibacterales > Egibacteraceae > Egibacteraceae bacterium. Next base: position 13,483 of record JBBDQS010000116.1, read on the forward strand.
CGCCGTTGCGGCCGGTCGGAGGGCCGGCCCCCGGGCGGGGCACCGGCTCCTCGGCCATCGATCCCCACGCGTCGCACGCCGGGCACCGGCCGAGCCACTTGCTCTCGGTGTGGTGGCATTCCCCGCACCGGGCTCGCGTCCGCGTCTTGACCATACCCGGAGCCTACGGGCGCCCTGCGACAGATCCGCAGAGGCGCTCCACAGGCAGGAGCGGCGGGCCAGGCCGCACGCCGCCACCGCCTACTCGGGCAGGCCCTCGTGCGCTTCGGGCTGCTCCTGGCGGGGACGGCCGAGCCCCGTCTCGGCCAGCTCGTCGATGGTGGTCAGGGGCGACAGCTCGGTCCCGGCCCGGTAGGCGGCTCGCCCGACCATGTGCGCTCCGACCGGCGCGGTGATGAACTGCAAGATCGCGACCAGGACCAGCTTCGCGACCGCGCCGGCGTCCCCGATGTGCAGGGCCGTGGCGCCCAGTATGGCGACCAGACCGAGCGTGGCCGGCTTGGTCGCCGAGTGCATCCGTGCGAACACGTCGGGGAACTGCTGCAGGCCGATGGCGGCCAGCAGCGCCAGCGTGACGCCGAACAGCAGCAACACGGCGACGACCACGTCGAGCATGCTCATCGGGCGCCCCGCTTCTCCCGTGGCTCCATGCCACGCGGCGGGGCGCCACCCAGCGTGGGCGAGCACCGGGTCATCGGGCGCCCCGCTTCTCCCGTGGCTCCATGCCACGCGGCGGGGCGCCACCCAGCGTGGGCGAGCACCGGGTCATCGGGCGCCCCGCTTCTCAATGAAGCGCGCCACGGTCACCTGGCTGATGAAGCCGATCAGCGCGGTCACCACGAGGGCGTCGAGGAAGGCGGTGGCACCGGTCCGCACGGCGTTGACGGCGATGCCGCTGACCGAGACGAGCAGGAGCGCCTCCAGCGCCACGATGCGGTCGGCGAGGGAGTCCCCGCGTACCAGGCGCAGCAGGCACAGCGCGCCGGCCAAGGCCAGGCCGGCGAGGCAGATGGTCGTGACGATCGTCATCGTTGCCCCTCCTCGGTTTCGGGGCGCGCGGCGGCGGCCAGACGCGCCTCGGCGGCCGCAGCCAGCTCGCGGCACGCGGCGATCGTCGCCTCGTCGGCGAAGGCCTGCAGCGCGAGGGCCTCCAGCCGGTAGACGCCACGGCGCACCGTCTCGATGTCCCGCAGGTGCAGGACGTGCACGTACAGGATCGCCGGGTCCCGCGAGACCTCCAGGGTCAGGGTGCCCGGCGTCAGCGAGATCGCGTTGGCCAGGATGGTGATCACCGCATCCGACGCCCCGGTGACGGGGACCGCGACGATGCCCTCTCTGATGCCCGCGTTGTTCGGGGTGACGACCTCCCAGGCCACGACCAGGTTGGCCTCCAGCAGCTTGTACTGGAAGTAGAGGAAGAAGCGCAGCGCGTGCAGGGGGCGAAGCGTGCCGGCGGGGCCGGGGCCGGCGTGCGGGAACGCGACGAGCACGAGGGCCGCCACGGCCACGCCCGACAGCAGGTTCGCCGGGGACAGGTCGCCCCACAGGGCCATCCAGACGAGGACCAGCCACGCGAGGAAAGGCAGGCGGCGCAGGACCCTCATGGCGTGCCCCCGGCGACGGCGTCGAGGTCACCGGCCTCGCCCAGCACCGCGGCGGCGTAGGAGCTGTCCATCAGGCCCTGCGCGGCGCGCTCGGACAGGTCCCACATCGGCTCGGCCCCGACCGCGATGGCAAGGGTCAGCGCCACCAGGCTCACAGCGCCCGCGGTCATGAGTCGAGGTGCCCGCAGGGGCCCCTCGCCGCGGGCACTGGCCAACGGGGGCTCCTCGTCAGGGGTCCCCCAGAACGTGCCGTTCCAGATCTTCACCATCGAGAACACCGTCAGGATGCTGGTGAACAGCGCGACCCCGACGATGGCGTAGCGGTCGAGCTCCAGGCCGGCCTGGATGAGTGCGAGCTTGCCGAAGAAGCCGCTGAACGGCGGGAAACCGGCCAGGCTGAAGGCTCCCAGCAGGAACAGCGCACCCGTCAGCGGTGTCCGGCGGGCGAGCCCCCCGAGGCGGTGCAGCGCGCCCGTGCCGGTCATCTTCTCGACCATGCCCCCGACCAGGAACAGCGAGGTCTTCACCGGGATCTGGTGGGCGATGAACAGGGTCGCCCCCGCCAGCCCCGCGACGCTGTAAAGGCCGAGCCCCAGGACCATGTACCCGATCTGGCTCACGATGTGGAAGCTCAGGATGCGCTTGACGTCGTCCTGGGCGATCGCCCCGAGCACCCCGGTCACCATGGTCGCGCCCGCGATGACGAGCACGAGGGTGTCCGGCCCGTCGTTGAGGCCACCGAACATGATGGTCTGGGTTCGGATGATCGCGTACACACCGACCTTCGTCAGCAGCCCGGCGAACACCGCCGTGACGGCGGTCGGGGCGGTCGGGTAGCTGTCGGGCAGCCAGAAGAACAGCGGGAAGATCGCCGCCTTGATGCCGAACACCACGAGCAGCAGGAGCGACAGCGACCGCTGCAGGCCGGGCGGCAGGTCGGCGAGCTTGCCGGCGAGGTCGGCCATGTTGACGCTGCCGGTGGCGGCGTAGATGAGGGCGACCGCCGAGATGAACAGGGTGGACGCCAGCAGGTTCACCACCACGTAGGTCATGGCGGGGCGGACGCTGGCGCGCTGCGCGCCGAGCGACAGCAGCACGTAGCTGGCGATGAGCATGACCTCGAAGGCCACGAACAGGTTGAACAGGTCACCGGTCAGGAACGAGGCGCTGACGCCCGCGGCCAGTACCAGGTACAGCGGGTGGAAGTAGCGCACCTCCACGTCGGGTTCGATCTGGCCGAGCGCGAACACCAGCACGCCGAGCACGGTGGCCATGGCCACGGCCAGCAGCAGCGCGCTGAAGAGGTCCGCGACCAGCACGATGCCGATGGGTGCCGGCCATCCTCCGATGGTCGCCACGACCGTCCCGTCGCGGTCCACGGCCACGAGCAGGGCAAGGCACACGGCGAAGGTGGCCACGACCGCCACCACCGACAGGGCTCGTTGCACGCGCACATGGCGGTGGGCGAGCAGGCAGAGGGCGGCCCCGGCCACGGGCACGACGAGCGCCAGGGGCAGCAGGGTCGTCATCGCTGCTGCTCCTCCTCGAGATCGCGCACGATCCGGTCACGTTCCTCGGAGCGGGCGATCCGCCGGTCCTCGACGTCGTCCTCGACGGTGTCGTCATGCGTCAGCGACCAGCTGCGGTAGGCCAGCGCGAGCAGGAACGCCAGGACCCCGAAGGTGATGACGATCGCGGTGAGTGCGAGCGCCTGCGGCAGGGGGTCCGCCACGCCTGCCGGCACGCCGTCGTCCCCGATGAGCGGCGGTCCTCCGGCGGGCCCGCCCGCCATCAGCAGGAGCAGGTTGGCGCCGTGTCCCAGGAGCGCCAGGCCGATGACGATGCGGGTCAGGGTGCGCTGCAGCAGGAGGTAGGTGCCCACGGCGTAGAGGACCGCCACGGTGGCGGCGACGGCGAGGGTCATGGGCGCAGCTCCTCGCCCAGGGTCCGCAGCAGGGCGAGGACCAGGCCCACGACGATCAGGAAGACCCCGGTGTCGAACACCAGCGCGCTGTGGATGCGGACCGCGCCGAGGCCGGGGAGCTCCTCGGACAGCAGGTAGCCCTGGGTGAGGAAGTCGCGGCCGGTGGCCAGGGCGGCGGCCCCGGCACCGCCGGCGACCAGCACGCCTGCGCCGAGCAGGGTCTCGGGCGCGATCGGGATCGTGCGTCGCAGGCCGTTGGAGCCTTCGGCGACGTACCGCAGGACCAGGGCGGCGCCAGCCACGAGCCCGCCGATGAACCCGCCGCCCGGGGCGTTGTGCCCGGCGAACAGCAGGAAGACGCTGAACACCAGGATGGTGTGGAAGACCGCCCGGGTGCCGGCGCCCAGGATCAGCGATGGCATGACCCCGTCGCGCTCGTCACGCTGCTCGCGGGGGACGTTCATCGTCCGGGCTCCCGCGCGCCGGCCCGAGGCGCCGCGGCCTCCTGCTCGTCCGCCTCGGGCGACGCGGCGTCTCCCCGGTCGGACGCCGACGGTCCATCGAGTGGCGGGCGATCACCGACGGCGCGGGTGGCCGACACCAGTGCCGTGATGCCCAGCGCCGCGACGACGAGCACGACGATCTCCCCGAGGGTGTCGAGGGAGCGGAAGTCGACCAGGATGACGTTCACCACGTTGCGGCCCTGTGCCTCGGACAGCGACCGCGCGAGGTACTCGTCGGACACGGGGTCGGCCGTCCGGGCGCCGCCGGCCACCAGGGCGAAGGCGAACACGAACACGCCGACGCCGACCGCGATCGCGGCGCGCAGCGGCCGGGAGAACGAGACGCGTGCCGTGTCGAACCGGGCCGGCAGGTGGCGCAGGACCAGGACGAAGATGACGATCGTCAGCGTCTCGACCAGCAGCTGGGTGAGCGCGAGGTCGGGCGCGCCCTGGATGACGAACAAGACCGCCACGCCATAGCCGACCGCGCCGAGGAGGAGCACGGCGGAGAACCGTCGCCGGCTCCTCGCCGCTCCGAGGCCGGCGATGATGACCAGCGCGGCGACCGCGACCTGCATGGGGTGCGCGGCGAGGGCCGGCAGCTCCGGCATGCCGTTGCCCGCCAGCAGCGCGGCACCGGGCAGGACCACCACCGTGACGGTGATGACCGAAAGGTAGATCGGCAGCGAGCCGTTCTGCATCACGGCGGTGAGGCGCTTGGCGGTCCACAGCACGCCCCGCACGCTGGACTCGTAGGCCTCCTTGGCCCCGGGCAGTGCGGGCACGAGCGCCTGCACACGCTCGACGGTGCGACGCGCCGCGAACAGCGCGGCGCCCGCCCCGACCACGACGACCGAGAGCCACAGCGCCATGGTGACCCCGTGCCACAGCGCGAGCGCCTCCGGCGACCATGCGGGGTCGAGGCTCACCGCACCCTGGTTGACCAGGGGGTCGGCCGGCGCGGGCACCAGCCCGAGCACGAGCGTCAGCGCGCCCAGCACCAGCACCGGCGCGAGGAAGTACCAGGGCGGTGCATGGACCGCGGGGCCCACGAGGCCGGTCTCGCCCCGCTTGTGCCCGAAGGCGCCCCACACGAAGCGGGCACTGTAGGCGAAGGTGAGCACGGACCCGACGACGGCCCCGATCAGGGCCAGCATGCCGAGCGGTCCGACGCCGCCGCGCACCAGCGCCTCGAAGGCGGCTTCCTTGGAGATGAACCCCAGCAGGGGCGGCAGCCCGGCCATCGACGCCGCGGTCACCGCAGCCACCGCGAAGGTGGCCGGCATCGCCCGCCGCAGCCCGCTCAGCTGGCGCAGGTCGCGCGTGTGGGCCTCGTGGTCGACGATGCCCACGATCATGAACAGGGCGGCCTTGAAGATCCCGTGGGCGAGCAGCAGCGCCGCCCCCGCGAACGTCGCTTTCGGGGTGCCGACCCCGAAGAGCACCATCAGGAAGCCGAGCTGGCTCACGGTCCCATACGCCAGGAGCAGTTTGAGGTCGTGCTGGCGCAGGGCCCGCCAGGCACCGACGAGCATGGTCGCGATCCCGACGGTGATCACGAGGGGACGCCAGCCGGGCTCCGACGCGAAGGCCGGGGCGAACCGCGCCACGAGATAGATGCCGGCCTTGACCATGGTGGCCGAGTGCAGGTAGGCGCTCACCGGGGTGGGCGCCGCCATGGCGCCGGGCAGCCACGTGTGGAACGGGACCTGCGCCGACTTGGTGAACGCGCCGAGCAGGCACAGCACCAGGCCGGCGGGCACCGCTCCCCCCGTCGGCGGGTCCGCGAGCACGGCCGACAGCGAGTAGGTCCCAGCGGCCTCGCCGATGATCACGAGGCCGCCCAGGAGCGCGAGGCCCCCGATACCCGTGGTGAGCAGGGCCTGCATGGCCGCGTCCCGAGCCTCGGCCTTGCGGTCCTCGAAGCCGATCAGCAGGTAGCTCGTGATCGAGGTGAGCTCCCAGAACACGAAGAGGAACAGCAGGTTGTCGGCCAGGACGAGGCCCAGCATGGAGCCGGCGAAGGCGGTGAGGGTCGCCGCGAACTTGCCGAGGTCGGCGCGTGGCGCCGAGAAGTAGCCGAAGGCGTAGACGAACACCAGGGTGCCGATGCCCGACACGAGCGCGACCATCAGCAGCCCGAAGGCGTCGAGCCGCAGGTCGCCGGTCACCCCGAGCGAGGGCGCCCAGGCCAGTGTGGTGCGGATCTCCTCGCCGGCCAGCACGGCCGGAGCCTGCACGGCGGCGTACACCGACATCGCGCCGGGCGCCAGGGCACACGCGAGGAAGACACCGCGCCCCCACCGGCGGGCCAGCGGCGGTGCCCCCACGGCCAGCGCCGCATGCAGGCCCAGCAGCGCGAACAGCACGCACCCTCCGTGTCAGGTCCTCGGGTCGGCTAGAGGTTACCGCCGGCGGTTTCCCCGCCCCAAGCCGCCGCGATCACCGTCGGCGCCGGCGGCGCTGGCGGCGCTGGTGCCGCAGCGCCGCGGCGGCGGCGCCCGCCCGTGCCAGCAGGCTTCGGCCCTGTCCGTCGGTCCGGGCCTCGCCGCGCTCCTCCAGTCCCGGTAACGGGTCCCCGGGGGCAGGAGGGGGGACCGCCGGCAGCAGCACCCCCTCGCCTGGCTCGGGGGCGTCACTGGCCGCCTCGGTGAGCGGCATGGCCTGGGCGAACCCGGAACCCTCGCCGACGACGGCCTTACGGTCGCGGACGCGTTCGATGACGTTGTTCAGCTCCGCGCCGACGAGCAGCATCGTCATGGACAGCTGGAGCCACAGCAGCAGCACGATCACCCCCGCCAGCGCCCCGTAGGTCGCCTCGTAGCTGCCGAAGGTGCGGACGTACAGGGTGAACAGGCCGCCCACGGCGAGCCATCCGACCACGCCGACCACCGCGCCCGGTGTCAGCCACGACCACTCGGGGCGGTCGCGGTCGGGGCCGATCCAGTACACGAAGGCGAACAGCGCCGTCAGCAGGAGGATCGCGCCGAGGAAACGGCCCAGCGCCAGCAGGGCGGGGACCGGGCCCCGGAGAAGCTCGTCGGGCACGACGGCGGCTTGGATCTGCAGACCGACCACCAGCAGGAGGAACAGCCCGGTCAACGCCAGGAGCAGGGCCAGCATGATCACGACGGCGACGATGCGCTGGCGGAAGAACTTGCGCGTCTCGGGCACGTCCCAGGCGCGGCTCAGCGCCTTGATGAGCGTGACCGCCGCCGAGGACGCTGCCCACAGCCCACCCAGGACACCGGCGATGGCGATGCCCGCCGCCCCCTCGCCCTCGACGAGGTCGCGCAGCGGATCGGTGATCAGCTCGTTGGCCGCCTGCGGCACGAAGTCGAGGTTCTGGATGACCTCGATGAACCGCTCGATGTCGTCCGGGGCGGTCACCACGCTGAAGATCGCCACGCCGGCGATCGCCGACGGGAACAGGGAGAGGAAGATCTTGAACGCCACGCCCGCGGCCAGCGACGGGACGTCGTCGGACTTGATCTCCGCCACCGTGGCCTTCGCCACGGCCTTGGCGTCCGCGCGGGTGAGCTCGGTGGGATCGGCGGGCGGCACGGGCCCGTCGCGCAGGGAGGCTTCGCCGGTCATAGCTGGACGTTGCCCGAACACCCGTCCTTCTCGTCAGGTCGGATCGTTGCGTCGTCAGGTCGGGTCGTTGCGCGCCTCACGAGCCGGGGAGCTGCAACGAGCCGTCGCTCCACTCCGCCAGCCCGTCGTCGACCAGTGTCCTGGTCAGCGCGGCGAGCCTGCCCGTGTCGTCGAGGTCTGCGGCGCGCGGGAGGCCGTCGGTGTCCACGGGGCCGCGGCGCAAGGTGTCCACAAGGCGACCACGGTGGTAGCGGTCGCTGCCGGCGAACGCCTCGGGGGCACGCGCCCGTCCCGCGGCGGCTGCCGGGTCCGAGGCTTCGTCCGCCGCCGACCCCCCACCCCGCCACGCGCAGGTCGCCGCCACCGGACACGCGCCGCAGCGGGGGACCCGGCTGGTGCAGTAGTGCGCACCGAGGTCCATGAGGGCGCTCGTCCACTCCGCTGCCTGCCCCGCCGGCACCAGGTCGTCTGCGAGGTGCTGGGTCTGCGCTCGGCTCATGGGTTGCCCGGTCACGGCCCGCGCCAGGATGCGGGCCACATTCACGTCGACCGGCGCGACATCCGCCCCGAACGCGAACGCCATCACCGCTCGGGCGGTGTACGCCCCCACGCCGGGGAGCGCGAGCAGGTCGTCGAGGTCTGCGGGCACCCGCCCGCCGTGGCGGTCCACGATCGTCCGGGCCGCCTGGTGGAGGCTGACCGCACGCCGGTTGTACCCCAGCCCGCCCCAGGCGCGCAGCACCGCAGCGCGGGACGCCTGGGCCAGGGACCGGACGTCGGGGAACTCCAGGAGGAAGTTCTCGTAGAACGGCTCGACGCGCTCCGCCTGTGTCTGCTGGAGCATGATCTCGCTGACGAGGATCGCGTAGGGATCACGGGTCCGGCGCCAGGCGAGCGGCCGCGCATCGGTCCGGAACCACGCGAGGAGGAGACGCTGGAGGCGCAATTGGCGACCCTCGGTGCCGGACGCCGCGCCGGAGAAGGTCCGGACCATCTCTCAAGCCTACCTCTGCGCTGGTCGGGGGGGCTGCCTGGTGCCTGCCGCGGTGGCGGGGGGGACACCGTCGACGAGGCTGCCACCGCCCACGGGGGGCAGGCAACCCCGGGGGTACGGCGGGGTAGCGTGTCGGCCACCATGCGACAGCTCCTGCCCGTCCTCGCCGAGCACATGCATGCCTACGACATCTATCGGCCCGAGAACGTGAATGCCCCGCTGCTGCGCGTGAACATGGTCTCGAGCGTCGATGGCGCCGCCGCCGACGAGCACGGTCGTACGGCGGGCCTCGGTCTGCCGGGCGACCACGAGGTCTTCCGTGCGTTGCGCGCACTCGCCGATGCGATCGTGGTCGGGGCCGGCACGGTGCGCGTCGAGGGCTACGGCCCCCACCGGGTCGGCGCCGACCTGCGTGCGCGGCGCGCTCGCGACGGCAGGACGGAGCCGGCGCCGATCGTCGTGGTGAGCGGGTCCCTCGACCTGGACTTCTCGGCCCCGCTGTTCACCGAGGCGGCGGTGCCCACGGTGGTGGTCACCTGCGAGGCGGCGCCGGCCGATCGCCGGCGGGTCGCCCGGCAGGCCGGCCGCGTCCTCGTCGCGGGCGCCGAGCAGGTCGACGCCGCGGCAGCCGTCGAGGCGCTGCGCACGGAGCTCGGCCTGTCCTCCCTGCTCTGCGAGGGGGGGCCGACCCTGAACGAGGCGCTGTTCGGCGCCGGGCTGGTCGATGAGCTGTGCCTGACCCTCACCCCGCGCATGGTCGGCGCGGGGCCCCGGATCCTGCGGGACCTACCCCAGCCGCTCCCCCTGGAGCTGGCCGGCCTGTGCGAGGAGGACGGCGAGCTCTACGCCCGCTACGCCCTCCCCTGAGACAGGCGCGGTCAGCCGGTGTTGGCGTCGTCGATGTGGGTGAGCAGTCGGATGATGAACGAGCCCATCTGGTCGCGGCGCACGCCGTCGGCGGGCCGGTAGGTGCCGTCAGCGAAGCCCTGCGCCAGCCCGGTCTCGCTGGCGCCGTTGACGTTGGCGAAGTGGGAGTTGGACGGACCGACGTCGGGGAACGCCGCCGTCTGGCTGGCCAGCTCCTGGTCGGTGGCGAAGGCGGCCGCGCGCAGCAGGAACGAGGCCATCTGGTCACGTCGCACCAGCTGCCCCGGACCGTAGCTGGTCGCGGGCAGCCCGCCCGCACCACCCTGCACGATGCCCGCAGCGGCGAGCCGGTGGATGTTGGTGTCGTGCGCCGAGCCCGCCACCACATCGCTGAACCGCTGGTCGGCGGGCGGGGGCAGATCCACCCCGACCGCGTCCAGGCCACGCGCGATGAACGAGGCCATCTGGTCGCGTCGCACCTGCAACGTCGGCCCGTAGCTCCCATCGGCGAAGCCCTGCACGATCGCCAGGTCCGCCGCGCAGTCCACGTTGTCGCGGTGTGTCGCGGGGATGTCGGCACGGTCGGTGAACGCCGCCGGCTCCAGCCCCTCAGGGCACACCCCGGCGGGGTCGGGGTCGGGGTCGGGGTCGGGG
>JBBDQS010000117.1 GCA_040905805.1 Egibacteraceae bacterium
CAACTTCAGCTTCGGCGACTACTTCAAGCGCGAGGCGATCCGCTGGGCGTGGGAGATCTCGGTGACGCCGCCCCCGGGGGGGTTCGGGTTCGACCCGGCGCGGATCTGGGCGACCATCTTCCACCAGGACGACGAGGCGGCGGACCTGTGGCTGTCCGAGACCGACCTGGACCCCGACCATCTGCAGCGCCGCGACCAGCACCTGCGCCTGGGCGAGGACCGGCTGACCGGCACCGAGGACAACTTCTGGTCCACGGGCACCGCCGGTCCCTGCGGGCCCTGCTCCGAGCTGTATTACGACCGGGGGCCCGACCACGGCGCCGACGGTGGGCCGGTCGTCGACGAGACCCGTTTCATGGAGTTCTGGAACCTCGTGTTCATGCAGCACGAACGCGACGAGCCCGGTGCCATCGTCGGGGACCTCCCGCGCCCGAGCGTCGACACCGGCATGGGCCTGGAGCGGATGGCGGTGCTCCTGCAAGACGTGCCCAACGTCTACGAGACCGACGCGTTGCGCCCGATCCTCGACCGGGCCGCGGAGGCCACCGGTGTGGCGTATGGCCAGGCGGAGGCCAGCGACGTCTCCCTGCGCATCGTCGCCGAGCATGCCCGCACCGCCGGGCTGCTCATCGCCGACGGTGTCCTGCCGAGCAACGAGGCGCGTGGGTACGTCCTGCGCCGGATGCTGCGCCGGGTGGTGCGCCACGCCCGCACCCTCGGCCAGAAGCGTCCGATCATGCCCGCGATGATGGACGCCGTGATCGCCACACTCGGCGACGCGTGGGGCGAGTTGCCTGAACAGGCAGAGCTCATCAGGCGCGTGACCGCGGCCGAGGAGGAGGGGTTCACCCGGACCCTGCGCACGGGCATGTCGATGCTCGACGAGGCCATCGCCCACGCCAAGGAGCAGGGTGCCGCCGAGCTGCCCGGGGACACCGCGTTCACCCTGCACGACACCTACGGCTTCCCCGTGGACCTCACGGTCGAGATCGCTGCGGAGCACGGTCTGGCGCTCGACCGGGACGCCTTCGCCGAGCACATGGAGGCGCAACGCGCACGTGCCCGCGCAGCCGGCTCGGGGCAGGGCGACGGCCAGGGCCCGAGCCCCGACACCTACCGGGCCGCCGGTGCCGCCGTCGGGCCGGTTGCCTTCGTCGGCTACAGCGACGAGGCCGCCGACACCCGTCTCGGGGCCCTGGTGGTGCCCGGGGGGGTGGTCGACCATGCCGAGGAGGGCGACGAGGTCGAGGTCGTGCTGGCCACCACCCCCTTCTACGCCGAGGGCGGTGGCCAGCTCGGGGACCACGGCGAGATCACGACCGACACGGGACGCATCGAGGTCGTCGACACCGTCGAGCCCCTGTCGGGGCTGATCGTGCACCGCGCCCGCGTGGCTGCCGGCGAGGTCCACGCCGGCCAGGACGCCCACGCCCGGATCGACGCGCCACGGCGCGCCTCGATCCGCCGGGGTCACACCGCCACGCACATCCTCCACGCCACCCTGAAGGAGGTCGTCGGCGAGCACGCCGCCCAGGCCGGCTCGGCGATCGACGCCGGACGGTTCCGGTTCGACTTCCCCCACTTCGAGGCGGTGACCCGCGACCAGGTCGCCGAGCTGGAGGAGCGCGTCAACGCCCGCATCGCCGCCAACCCGGAGGTGCGCACCCTGGAGACCACCCAGGAGGAGGCGCGTCGGATGGGGGCCACGGCGCTGTTCGGCGAGAAGTACGGTGAGCACGTCCGGGTCGTGCAGATCGAGGAGTACTCCCGGGAGCTCTGTGGCGGCACCCATGTGGGCCAGACCGGCGAGGTCGGCATGTTCACGGTGCTGAGCGAGGGATCGATCGCGGCGAACCTGCGCCGCATCGAGGCGGTGACCGGGCCGGAGGCGTTCACGTACCTGTCCCGCGAGCGCCTGATCGCCGACCAGGTGGCGCGGATGCTGAAGGTGTCCACCGACCAGGTGCCCGAGCGGGTCGCCGACCTGATGGAACGGCTGCGCGCCACCGAGAAGGAGATCGGCCGCGTCCGCCAGCAGGCGCTGATGGCGTCTGCCGGATCGCTGCTGGAGGGGGCGGAGGCCGTCGACGGGGCTCGCGTCCTGGTCGCCGCGGTGGACGGCGCCGACCGCGACGGCTTGAAGGCGCTGGCGACCGACCTGCGCAACCGCCTGGACTCGGGCGTGGTGGTGCTCGGCAGCGCCACCCCCGACGGCAAGGCGCAGCTGTTCGCGGCCGTGACCCCCGACCTGGCCGGGCGCATCACCGCCCGGGACGTGCTGGCCCCCGGCGCCCGCGCGGTCGGGGGCGGCGCGGGCGGAAAGGGCGACACGGCCCAGGCCGGCGGCAAGGACGGGAGCAGGCTCGCCGAGGCGATGGAGGTGTCGCGCCAGGCGGCCCGCGACGCCATCCGGGCGTGAGCGGGTGGGCCGCAGCCTTGGTGTCGACGTCGGCACCGTGCGGGTCGGGCTGGCCCTCAGCGATCCCGACGCCACCGTGGCGACCCCGATCGCGACCGTCCCGGCATCCGCCGACGTCGCCGACCTGGCGACCGCGGTGGCAGCCGTGGCGGCCGCCCATGAGGCTCGGCATGTGGTGGTCGGGCTCCCACGGGGTATGTCTGGTCGAGACACCGCCTCGACCGCGCGGGCACGTGCTGTGGCCGACGCTCTGCGAAGTCATGGATTGGACGTTGATCTCTGGGACGAGCGCCTGAGCTCGGCCGAAGCCGAACGGCTGCTGCTGGCGGCCGGCCGGCGTCGCAAGCAACGACGCGTCGAGCGCGACCGCGTCGCCGCGACCATCATCTTGCAGGGATGGCTGGACGCCCACCGCCTACCGAGGGAGTGACCCATCAGCATGGCACTGTCGAAGGGTTCGAAGAGGTTTCTCCTGGTGCTCGCCGTCGTCGGGGTCCTCTCGGTGACCGGTGTGGTCGCCCTGAGCGCGCTCGGCGGCGGGGGGACCGAGGACGGCCAGCCCGTCACCGTGGAGATCCCCGAGGGGGTCGGGGCCTCCGCCGTGGGCGACATCCTCGCCGAGCAGGGGGTGGTGCGGTCGGCGTTGGCCTTCAAGGTCGCCGCGCGCTTCGACGAGCGGGCGCAGCAGATCCGCACCGGCACCTACCGGATGCGCACCGGGATGGGCACCGACGCCGCGCTGGAGGCGCTGGCAGCCGGTGAGGGTCAGGCGCAGCTGGAGACCTTCCGGGTGACGATCCCGGAGGGCCACACGGTGGTGGAGACCCTCGAGCGGATCGCCGAGGCCGACGGCTCGCCCTTCTCGCGGTCCGGCCTGGAGGGCGCGCTGGTCAACGTCGCCCTGCCCGACTGGGTGCCCGGCGACCTGCCCGACGCCCCGCGCCAGTACGCCGCCTACGAGGGCCTGCTGTTCCCGGACACCTACGAGTTCCGCACCGACATCGCGGCGGAGGAGCTCGTGTCTCGCCTGATGGCGCGCACGGAGGAGGTCCTCGACACGGTGGAGCCTCCCGAGGGGCTGACGCGCCACGAGGTCCTGGTGATGGCCTCGTTGATCGAGCGCGAGGCCCGTCTGCGCGACGAGCAGCCGCGGATCAGCTCGGTGATGCACAACCGGCTCGGCGCGCCGATGCGCCTGCAGATCGACGCGACGGTCATCTACGCGATCGGCGAGCATGTCGATCGGGTCCTGAACAGCCACCTCGAGATCGACTCCCCGTGGAACACCTACCGCTACGACGGGCTGCCGCCCACGCCGATCTCCGGTGCGGGGGAGTCCGCGATCCGCGCGGCCGCCAACCCCGCCGACGAGGATTTCCTGTTCTACGTGGTCGTCGACCCGTCCACCGGCGAGCACGGTTTCTCCAACACGCTGGAGGAGCACAACCAGAAGATCCGGGAGGCCCGCCAGCGCCAGGACGGCTGAACCCCTTACCCGCCGGCCGGCGG
>JBBDQS010000118.1 GCA_040905805.1 Egibacteraceae bacterium
GGCCCCCCCCCCCACACCCGGTACAGCCAAGAATCGCTTCACGACTCGGCCAGCAGGCGTCTGGCGGTGTCCACGTCGGCGCGGATCTGCTCCACCAGCGCCTCGACGCCGTCGAAGCGCGCCTCGTCACGGATGCGATGGCGGAAGTCCACCGCGACGCTCAGCCCGTAGAGGTCCCCGCCGTAGTCCAGCAGGTGGGCCTCAACGCGCAGGTCCTGGCCGCCGAATGTGGGGTTGACGCCGACGTTCGTGACGCACGGCCGCTCGGTCCCGTCGGGCAGGCGGCACCGTCCGGCGTAGACCCCGCGGGCGGGCACCACCACCCGCCGGCTCACCTGCAGGTTCGCGGTGGGAAAGCCGAGCGCCTGACCGCGCTCGTCGCCACGGACCACGACGCCGTCGACCAGGTAGGGGCGACCGAGAAGGCGGGCCGCGCGCTCGACCCGGCCGGCGTCCACGCTCGTGCGGATCTCGGTCGAGGAGATGACCTCGCCGTCGAGCTCCAGCAGGGTCACGCCCTCGACGTCGAAGTCGCGGCCGGGACCGAGCTCGGCGAGCAGGGCCACATCGCCGGCGGCCTTGTGCCCGAAGCGGAAGTTCGCGCCCACGACGACCCGCTCGGCCTGCAGCGGACCGGTCAGCACGTGGTCGATGAAGCCCTCCGGCGACTGGTGGCGCAGCTCGTCGTCGAACGGCATGACGACGACGAGGTCGACCCCCTGCTCGGCCAGGGTCTGGGCCCGTCTTGCCAGCGTCATGAGCAACCGGGGCTGGCTCCCGGGGTTGACGACCTCCATCGGGTGGCGGTCGAACGTGACGACGGCGCTGCGCAACCCGCGGCTATCCGCCGCGCGCGCGGCGCGACGGATGATGGACTGGTGTCCGCGGTGCACCCCGTCGAAGAAGCCGACGGACACCACCGACGGCGCCGGGTCGACGCCACCCAGCCCGGTCACGATCGTCCCGGCCATGCGCTACCCCTGGAAGACGGCGAGCGGGCGGGCGGACCCGTCGCGATCGGCGACCATCGCGACCAGCCGGCCGGACGCGTCGATGGCGGCGACCGGTCCCTCGTGGCCGGTCGGCGACAGGGAGCGCCCGTGTCCCAGCGCGATGGCGGCACTGGTGTCGAGGTGCAGCCTGGGGTAGTCGGCCACGGCCTCGCTCATCGAGAGCAGCGCCTCGGGCAGCCGCCCCGCCTCCCCGAGCTCGGCCACCGTGTCGAGGTCGACGGCGTCCTCCAGGGAGAAGCGTCCTGACCCGAGCCGCCGCAGCGCCACCAGGTGGGCGCCGACCCCCAGGCGCTCGCCCACGTCGGCCGCGAGGGTGCGCACGTAGGTACCAGAGGAGCACCGCACGAGGAACGCTGCCTCACCGCGTGGTCCCGGCACGAAGTCCTCGAGGATGACATCATGCACCGTGACGGTGCGGGGTGGGCGCTCGACCTCCTCCCCGCGGCGTGCCTTGACGTGCAGGCGCTCGCCGCCGATCTTGACCGCGGACACCATCGGCGGGATCTGCTCGATGGTCCCGACGAACGAGGTGAGCGCCGCGCACAGCGCCGGCTCGTCCACGGCGGAGGCGTCCGCCTCGGTGAGCACCTCGCCGGCCGCGTCGAGGCTGCTCGTGGTCACGCCGAGCCGCAATCGGGCGTCGTAGGTCTTCTGGGAGGCCTGCAGGAAGGGCACCAACCGGGTCGCGCGCCCCAGGCAGACCACGAGCACCCCGGTGGCGTCCGGGTCCAGCGTGCCCGCGTGGCCGACCTTGCGCTGGCCGGCGGCGCGGCGCACCCGCGCGACGACGTCGTGGGACGTCATGCCCGCCGGCTTGTCGATCACCAGGACGCCGTCCATGACCCTCAGCCCAGGCGTGCGGGTTCGAGGGCGGCGCGCACACGATCGATGACCTCGTCGAGCGTGCCGGTCGTGGTCGCGCCGGCGGCGAACGCGTGGCCGCCCCCACCGAGGCTCTCCGCGACCCGTCCGACGTTGACGCCCCCCTTGCTGCGCAGGGACAGCTTCCAGGTCCCGTCCGGCTGCTCCTTGACCACGCACACGCACTCGGCGGCCTCCACGGCCCGCAGCACGTCGATCAGGCCCTCCGTCTCGGGGAGGGTGACCCCGAGATCGTCCAGATCAGCCTGCAGCACAGCCGTCCACGCCAGCCCCGCCTCCGCGACCAGTGCCGCCCGCTCCATGGCCCGCCCGAGCACCTTCAGGTACCCGAAGCTGTGCGTCTCCCACACCCGTCGGTTGATGCCCGCATGGTCGATGTCGTAGCTGATCAGCCGGGCCCCGAGGCGCATCACCTCCGGGGTCGTGCTCGGATGCTGGAACCGGCCGGTGTCGGTCACCAGGCCGACGTAGAGGCAGGCAGCCATCTCGCGGTCGAGCGTGCCGCCCATCCGCGTGATCAGCTCGTCGACCAGCACCGCGGTGGCCGCCGCCTCGCCGTCGATCAGCTGCACGTCACCGAACGCCGCGCCGCTGGCGTGGTGGTCGATGACCACGACGGACCCGGCGTGGTCGGCGGCGGACCGCAGGGAGCCGAGCCGATCCGCAGAGCCGGTGTCGAAGGCGATCAGCAGCGCCGGATGCGTGGGGAAGTCTCCGGCCGGGGTGAGGTCCGCCAAGCCGGGCAGGAAGGTGTACTGCGGTGGCACGAGCAACGTCGGGGCCTGCCCGTCGGTCCCGGTGGCACCCCAACTCGCCGTGACCCGGACCCCCCGGCCTTTCAGGAAGCGCTGCATCGCCAGCATGGACCCGAGTGCGTCGCCGTCGGGATCCACGTGACACGCCAACGCGACGTCCTCGGCCCCGGCGATCAGCTCGATCGCTCGGACCCAGCTCTCCTCAGCGATCGCCATCGGTGGATTCCTGGTCTCGTAAGAGGCGCTCGATGCGGCGGCCGTGCTCGGGCACCGGATCGTGGGCGAAGTCTAGTTCGGGAACGCTCTTGATCTTCAGTCTGGCCCCAAGCTCCCGTCGCAGCAGCGGTGTCGCGCTCGCAAGCCCGTCCGCGGTCTCCTTGCGGGTGCCCTCGTCGTCGGGCAGCACCGTGAAGAAGACCTGCGCCCGGCGCAGGTCGGGTGTGGTACGCACGTCGGTCAGGGTGACAAAGCCGATGCGGGGATCCTTCAGGTCGACCAGGAGGCCCGCGAGGACCTCCTTGACCGCCTCGTTCACCCGGCGGAGTCGTTGGCTCATCGCGGACAGGTCCTAGCGTTCGGGGACGACGACCTCGACGGTCACGTCGAGGATCTCCAAGCGGTGCTCACGGGACACCAGCGTCTCGACCTGCTGGGCGACTTTGCGCGCCCCCACCTCGCTGCCTGCCGCGATCGCCACGCCGAGGACGGCTCGCTGCCACAGATCCTGGTGCCCGACCTCGGCCACCGACACCCTCAGCTCGTTGCGCAGCTTCGCGGTGACGCTCTTGATCACCGCGCGCTTGGCCTTGAGCGACCCACTCGCGGGCACGTGCACCTCCACCTCCATCACCACCGCGAACATCACCAGCTCATCCAATCAGCCACGCGCAGCCGCCCGGGCTCGGTCAAGGCGGGGCGGGCGCCGCCGGGCGGCGGGTCACCTGGGCGGAGGCGACTTAGGGTAGGGCCCCCATGCGGAGCCGGAGACCAGGTGACCCGCCCCATCGACACCCGCAATCCGTGTCCTAGGCTCGGGCGACCTCGCGTTGCTCGAACACCTCGAACTCGTCGCCCACCTTGACGTCCTGGAACTTGTCCAGGCCGGCCCCGCACTCGTACCCGGTGGCCACCTCCGTCACGTCCTCCTTGAAGCGACGCAGCGACGAGATGGTGTCCTGGGCGACGACCACGCCGTCGCGCACGACGCGCACGGGGGCGTTGCGGCGCAGCTGGCCCTCGGTCACGTAGCACCCGAAGACGAACCCGGCCCGCGGCACCCGGAAGGTCTCGCGCACCTCCCCCCGGCCGGTGATGACCTCCTCGAACTCGGGCGCCAGCATGCCCTTCACCGCACGCTCGATGTCATCGACCGCCTGATAGATGATCGAGTAGAGCCGCAGGTCCACGCCCGACGCCTCGATCGCCTCGCGGGCGTTGGACTCGGGACGGACGTTGAAGGCGATGATGATGGCTGAGCTCGCCTCGGCCAGGCTCACGTCGTTCTCGGTGACCGCACCGACACCCTTGTGCACGATGTTGACCCGCACCTCGGGCAGCTCGAGCTTGTTGAGCGCATCGGCGACCGCCTCGGTGGAGCCGGCGACGTCGGCCTTGATGATGAGATTCAGCGTCTGCAACCGACCCGCCTCGATGGCCTCGCCGAGGTCCTCCAGGGACAGGGTCTTGCGCTCGGCGAGCTCCAGACGGCGTTGCCGGGTCTGGCGGTTGCTGGCGATGTCGCGGGCGGTGCGCTCGTCGTTCACCACACGGAACTCGTCGCCGGCGTCGGGGACCTCGTTCCAGCCGAGCACCTGGACCGGCGTGGACGGGCCAGCGGTGGTGAGCGGCTGGCCCTCGTCGTCGAACATCGCGCGCACCTTGCAGTCGGCGATGCCCGCCACCAGGGTGTCGCCGACCTTCAGGGTGCCGGCCTGCACGAGCACCGTGGCCACCGCGCCACGACCCCGATCCAAATGCGCCTCGATGACCGCACCACGGGCCTGCCGGTCGGGGTTGGCCTGCAACTCGGCCAGGTCGGCCTGGAGCAGGACCATCTCGAGCAGGTCCTCCAGGTGCAGCCCGGCCTTGGCCGACACGTTGACCATGGTGGTGTCGCCACCGAACTCCTCGGCCACGAGGCCGTGCTCGGTCAGCTGGGTCCGCACCCGGGTGGGGTCGGCGCCCTCTTTGTCGATCTTGTTGACCGCCACGATGATCGGGACCTCCGCGGCCCTGATGTGGTCGATGGCCTCCACCGTCTGCGGCTTGACCCCGTCGTCCGCGGCGACGACCAGGATGGCGACGTCGGTTATCCGCGCCCCGCGAGCACGCATCTGGGTGAAGGCCTCGTGGCCCGGGGTGTCGATGAACGTGACCGCGCGACCGTCCTTGGTGACCTGGTAGGCCCCGATGTGCTGGGTTATGCCGCCTGCCTCACCGCTGATCACGTCGGTGGACCGGATGGCGTCGAGCAGCAGCGTCTTGCCGTGGTCCACATGTCCCATCACCGTGACGACCGGCGCCCGCGGCGCCATGTTGGCCGGGTCGTCCTCCTCCTCCGCGCCGAACTCGAGGTCCTCCGGTGTGACGAACCGGACGTCCGCATCGAGCTCCGCGGCCACGAGCTCCACGAGGTCGGACGACATGGATTGGGTGACGGTGATCATCTCGCCCATGCCGAACAGGACGCGCACGATGTCCGTCGCGTTGACCCCGATAGCCTTGGCGAACTCCCCGACGGTGATGCCGGGCACCACGTCGACGGGCCCGGACACGTTGGCCCTGACCGGGCCCTGGCCCCGGCTGGGGCGTGCGTCGGCCTCGAACTGCTCCTGGATGGTGAGGTCCTTGCGGCGCTTGCCCTTCTTGCCCTTCTTGCCGCGCCCCGGCGCGGGCGCGCCAGCAGGCGCCCCAGGCCGTCCGGGCCCTGCCGGTCCGCCACCGGGTCGTGGTGATGTGGACGGGCGGGGACGCGCGGGCGTCGACGACGGTGTGCCCTTCGGCGCTGCGCGGACGGGAGGGGGGATGTGCCGCTTGCCGCTGCCCTCCTTGGGCAGGTTGTGCTCGACGCGGCGACGAGGCTGAACCGGGGCACCGCTGGCCGCGGGCGCCGCCGGGGGCCGCACGGTCGGCTGACCGGGGCGCGGCGGGGTCCCCGGACGGGGGACACCGGGGATGCCGCGGGGCTCGCCCTCCTCCTCCCGGGCGGCGGGCGCCTCCTCGGGCTCGGCGCGTTGCGATGCCGAGCGGACCACACCGGCCTGGGCGGCTTCCGCAGCGGTCCGTACCGGCCGGTCGCCCGCAGGGCCCGCCGGCTCGGCGGGGCGTTCCGGCGGCGCGGGTGCGGCCGGTGGGGCGGGTTCGGCGACCGCGGGCGCCTGCGCGGCAGGCTGCTGGGGCTCGACGGGCGCCTGCGGCTCGACGGTTTCCGCGGGCGCGGCCGGGGCGGTGTCCTCCCGCTCCCCGCCGACGCTCACCCCACCTTGATGGTCGGGGCGGAAGGGTGTGGTCGCCGGTCGGAACCGGCGAGGGGCCGACTCCTCCTCGGTCGCCGGGGCCGGGGCGCCCGCGCCGGCCGCGTTCTCGTCCTGCTGCTCGCGCAGGTGCGGAGGGAGGACGCGACGGGCCTTGGTCCCAGGCGTGGGTGCTTGCAGGTTCGAGACGTCGTACTCCTCGGCTTCCCGGCGCTCCCGCTCCTCCCGTTGGCGGCGGCGCTCCTCACGTTGCTTGCCAAGACCCTCGCGGAAACGTGCAGCGTCAGCCAACTCGACGGTCGAGGAGTGCGACTTCGCCTCGACGCCGAACTCAGCCAGACGACGGATGACCTCCTTGTTCGGAAGTCCAGTCTCCTTCGCCAGCTCGTAGATACGGACCTTGCTCACTCCACACTCCTCGAGGCGCTGGCCACCGACGTGGCCGGGGCTTCGGCCTCTGCTCTTCTGGGCGGATCTGCCGCCGTGCTCCACTGCCTGCGTAGCTCGTCCTCATCCACGGTGACCTCTGCGCGCTGACACCGCAACGCCCTCAACAGCGCCGCCGCACCCCGCTGGAGCGCGGCCTCGAGGCAGGCCCGTTCGCGGCACACGTAGGCGCCACGGCCGGGCTCTCGCGCGGCACGATCGACCGTGACGGTCTCCCCGACGACGGCCAGCCGCACCAACGCGGTCCGGGAGGCGGCTCGACGGCAGGCAAGACACCTGCGAACGGGGATGTGACCCAATCCTACATCTCCTGCTGACTGGCGGGGGCGCCCGCGTCCGTGCCCGGCTCGGCGGCGGGCGGCTCGTCCGTGCCCGGCTCGGCGGCGGGCGGCTCGGCGGCGGGCGTCGACGTCGGGCCTGGCGGCGCATCCACCTCGGGCGTGTCCGCCGCAGGGGCGGCCGCGACGGGGTTGCCGTGCTCGTCGACCTCCCCGCGCTCGTACGCCTCCTGGAAGGCCGCCTGCTCCTCGGCGAACTGGGTCTCGCTCTTGATGTCGATGCGCCAGCCGGTGAGGCGCGCGGCGAGGCGGGCGTTCTGGCCCTCACGACCGATCGCCAGGGACAACTGGTAGTCGGGGACGACCACCAACGCGGTGGCGTCCTCGGGGTACAGGTAGACCTCCGCGACCTTGGCCGGCGACAGCGCGTTGGCGACGAGCGCAGCCGGCTCGTCGGACCAGTTGATGATGTCGATCTTCTCTTCGTTGAGCTCCTCGACGATGGCGCGGACGCGGGTGCCACGCGCCCCGACGCAGGCGCCCACCGGGTCGATCGCCGGGTCGGTCGAGGAGACCCCGATCTTCGTGCGGTAGCCCGCCTCGCGGGCGATGCCGCGGATCTGCACCAGGCCCTGGGCGATCTCGGGGACCTCGAGGCGGAACAGCTCCTGCACGAGGTTCGGGTGCGTGCGGCTGCAGATGATCTGGGGGCCTTTGATGGACCGGCGGACCTCGACGATGTAGGCGCGCAGCCGGGTCCCGTGCTCGTAGGGCTCGGTGGGGACCTGCTCGGCGTAGGGCAGCACGGCCTCGGCATTGCCGAGGTCCAGGACCGTCACCCGGTTGTCGTGGATCTGGATGGTGCCCGTGACGAGGTCCCCCTCCTTGCCGGAGTACTCGCCGTAGGTGAGCTCGCGCTCGGCTTCCCGAAGGCGCTGCATGAGGACCTGCTTCGCGGTCTGGGCCACGATGCGTCCGAAGTCGTGGGGCGTGTCCACCCACTCGTTGACGACGTTGCCGTCGTCGTCGAGCTCCTGGGCGTAGACGGTGACGTCACCGCTCACGCGGTCGATGACGACGCGCGCCTCCTCGGCGTCGCCGTCGGAGCGCTTGTAGGCGCTCGCCAGCGCGCTCTCCAGCGCCTCGATCACCGTGTCGAAGCCAATGCCCTTCTCACGCTCGATGCTGCGCAACGCCTCAATCTCGACCTTCACCGGCTTCTCCTCCTCACCAGGGCAGACACTGGGTCGCCTTGACGATCTCGTCGTAGCGCACCCGCACCTGCTCCGCCTGCGTGTGGAGCACCACCGCCTCCTCGTCGGCGGCCACGACCCGTCCCCGCAGCTGCAGGACACGGCCGTCGCCACCGTCGCGGTGGACCAGCACGTCCCGCCCCGCCACGCGCTCGAAGGAGCGCTGGCCGGTCAGGGGATGATCCACACCCGGCGACGTGACCTCGAGCGCGTAGCGGTCCTCGATCGGATCGGTCTCGTCCAGGCGCGCGGAGAGCTCCCGTGACAGGAGCTGGCAGGTGGCGAGGTCCACGCCGCCCTTGCGGTCGACGATCACCCGCACGATCCGCCGCGGACCCGAGCCCTTCACCTGCACGTCCACCAGATCCACGTCGCTGTCGCGCGCCAGTGGCTCCGCGAGCGCGCGCACCGTCTCCTGCTGGTTGGCCATCGCTGCTCTCACCACCTCGGGTGCCCCATCGGGCGAAAGAAAAAGTGGGCGTGACGCCCACTCAATGCGAGATCTCAATTACTCACGCGATCCCGGGCCGATCCTCGATCGTCCCGGTCCGTGCGAGCGGCACGTCAGCACCGATCCTGGACACAACGAGCCTCCCGACTCGGCGAGTCCAAGTATTGAACCTAGCAGCGCCTGGATCGGGCGGCAACGACCCGTGCCTACTGGAGAGGGTACATCCGGGTTGGAGCGAAGGACAGCACCAGCCGGCGGTCGTCCACCATGGCCTGGAAGAACTCGTCGGGGTCGGGGTGGGCCTTGCCGGCCGCCGCCTCGTAGAGCTCCAGGAGCCGTCGGCAGGTGGCGTCGCCGGGTTGCCGCGCCTGCGGGGACAGGTCCGCCCGCCCCTCCGCCACCACGTAGGTCCAGAAGTCGTCGCTGGTCACGTGCAAGCTGACCCGTGGATCACGGCGAGCGTTCGCGACCTTCGCCCGCCCTGCCGTCACGGAGATGGCGACGGTGTCGCCCAGCACGGCGTAGGCGATGTTGGACAGCTGCGGGCGGCCATCCGACGACCTGATGGTGGCCAGCACCCCGCGACGGCGCTCGGCCAGGAACTCTCTGGCCAGGTCGGCGGTCAGCAGCGGCATGGCGATACCCTACCCCGCACCGCGCCCGGCCCCCCGGACACCACACCCACACGGCCCACGGGGCCACACCACCCCCCCCCCCCGGGCCGGGGGGCCCGGCCACCCCCCCGGCCGATCCGCCGGGCCATATCCACAGGAGCGCGACTTCCTCGCCCGCAGGGGCGCTCGATCACGTATGACTGAGGCATGAGCACGCCGACGCGCAAACCCCAGTCCCCAAGAGCACGTGCGGCCAAGACCGCCGCCGAGAACCGGCGCATCATCACCCGTCAGCAGGCGCTGGACGCCGGGCTCACCCCGCGACAGGTCGAGGGGCTGCTCGCGACCGGCGAGTGGTCCCAGATGCATCGCGGCGTCTATCTGGTCGGGGACGCGCCACCGGACTGGGAGACCCGCTGCGTGGCTGCCGTTCGGGCTGCTGAACGCTGTCCGAACACCGGGAGGAAGCGGGTGGTGGCGGTGTCTCACCGCGCGGCGCTCGTCTGCCACGGCCTGCGGGGACCGGAAACGGCCTTGCCGGAGATCACCGTGGTCGGCGACAACCGACCCAGGTTGAGCGGCGTGAAGGTCCACCGTGCCTGCGTCCTGGAGGAGTGCGATGTCCAGGTCGTCGAGGGCATCCCGGTCACGACCGGAGCGCGGATGCTGTGCGATCTCGCCGGTGTGCTCCCCGAAGCCAAGTTCGTGGCGTTGCTCGATGACACGATCTGTGCACGGGTCGCCAGGCGCAAGCAGGTCTGCGAGCGCGCGCGGCAACTGCGGCCCGGCCGGCCACCACTCGCTCGGCTGATCGCGCTCACGGAACCGGGCGCCGAGGGCACCTTTCGGTCGTACCTGGAGCGCACAAGCGCGCAGGCGGTCGCCGCTGCTGGGCTCCCCCCACCGCGCTGGAACGTCGCTGTCCATGACGAGCTTGGGAAGATCGGGGTCGTGGACGCCATCTGGGACGGGATCCCCCTCATCGTCGAGTTCGAGGGACTGCGGTTCCACAGCCAACCCGCCGAGCGCCAACGTGACGCCGAGCGCTTCAACCGTTTGACCGACATCGCCCGCGTCCGCCGCTTCACCTACCGCGACGTGATGGAGCGTCCTGAGTACGTGATCGCCTCACTGCGAGAAGCGCTCGACGCCGGCCCTGCTCGAGGAGCGGGCTCCACCGAAGAGTGAGGCCCCCGACCAGACCACCACCCGGGCCGCGTGGCCCGGCCACACCCCCGGCCGATCCGCCGGGCCACACCACCACCACCACCACCCGGGCGAGCGGAGGTCGCGCCGGCGGGGTGGCTCAGGCGACGACGGTCGGGGCGCCCTCGCCGCGCTCCGCGCGGAGCTCGTCGGCCATCTCGTTGGCGAAGTGCACCAGGGTCTCGACGATGTCGGACTCCTGGACGGTGAACAGCACCTCGCCGCGCTGGATGATCTGGCCCTTGCCCTTGCCGGCGGCGACGCCGATGTCGGCCTCGCGGGCTTCGCCAGGACCGTTGACGATGCAACCCATGACGGCCACCCGCAGCGGCACGTCGATGCCCTCAAGGCCGGCTTGCACCTTCTCCGCCAGGCTGTAGACGTCCACCTCGGCGCGGGCGCAGGAGGGGCAGCTGACCACGTCGAGGCCGCGCTCGCGCAGGTGCAGCGACTCGAGGATCGCGATGCCGGCCTTGACCTCCTCGACGGGGTCGGCCGACAGCGACACGCGGATGGTGTCGCCGATGCCCTCAGCCAGCAGCGTCCCGATCCCCACCGCGGACTTGATCGAGCCGGTCTTCAGCGGGCCGGCCTCGGTGACGCCGAGGTGCAACGGGTAGTCGCAGGACTCGGCGAGCAGGCGGTAGGTCTGGATCATGACCCAGGGGTCGGAGTGCTTGACGCTGATCTTGGTGTCGTAGAAGTCGACGTCCTCGAGCAGGCGGACCTCGGCCAGGGCGGACTCCACCAGCGCCTGCGGGGTGACGCCGCCGTGGCGGGCGAGGACCACATCCTCCAGCGAGCCGCCGTTGACGCCGATGCGAATCGAGATGCCGCGCTCCCTGGCGGCGTCGCCGATGACCTTCACCTTCTCGTGCTTGCGGATGTTGCCGGGGTTGATACGCACGCCGGCGCAGCCAGCCTCGATCGCGGCCATCGCGTACTTCCACTGGAAGTGGATGTCGGCGATCACCGGCACCGTGGACTTGGCCGCGATGGCCGCCAGGGCATCGGCGTCCTCCTGGCGGGGCACGGCGACACGCACGATGTCGATGCCCGCAGCGTTCATGGCGGCGATCTGCTGGAGGGTGGCGTTGACGTCGTGGGTCGGGGTCGTGGTCATCGACTGCACGCTCACGGGCGCACCGCCTCCGACCTCCACCGCGCCGACGTGGATGCGCCGGCTGGCACGCCGGGTCGGACCGTCGGCGGAGGACTCGGCGGGCGGGTTGTTCAGCAGCGGCAGGCTCGTGGGCATGATCCCAGCCTAGTGCGTCGAACCGTGGTGCTACTGGAGCAGCTCGGTCGCCGGGTTGACGATGTCCATGTAGACCACGGTGACGGTCAGTGCGGTGAACAACAGGATGACCGCCAGGGCGATGGGCGTGACCACCGCGGGGTCGATGCGCCAGGTCGCTTCCTTGCCCAGCAGCCGCCGTGTGCCGTTGACGCCCTCCTCGACGGCGAGCAGGGCGACGTGGCCGCCGTCCAGGGGCGGCAGGGGCAGCATGTTCAGCAGCCCCAGGACGATGTTCAGCTGCGCGAGGATGATGATCACCGCGAACACGTCACCCGAGGTCCCGAACGCGCTGATCGCCTGGCCGATACCGACGACGCTCATCGGGCCCTCGACGGTGCGCGGCTGGTCGCCGCTGACCGAGCCGATCCACCGCGAGATGCCCTCGGGGCTGAACGCCTGACCGAGGCCCTGCACCGTCAGCGACGTCAACCGCACGACCGAGAAGTCCCCGCTGACGGTGGCGGTCAGGGCCTCACCGATGGAGAGCCGGCGTGTGACCCCCTCGGGGCCCACGCCGAGGAACCCCTGCTCACTCCCGTCAACGGTGCGCTGGTCGAGCGTGACCTCCAGCTCCCGGGTCTGGCCGCCGCGCTCCACGACCACCGGGATCGTCTCGCCGCCCCGCGCCGTCACGGCCCCGCGCACCGCGTCGAAGTCGGTGGTGGCCACGCCGTCCACGGCCACGATCACGTCACCCTCGGCCAGACCGGCCGCGTCGGCGGGGCTGTCCTCGCTGACGGCCGCCACCTGGTTGCTCCCGACCATC
The DNA here is from genome assembly GCA_040905805.1 of Egibacteraceae bacterium. NCBI lineage: Bacteria > Bacillati > Actinomycetota > Nitriliruptoria > Egibacterales > Egibacteraceae > Egibacteraceae bacterium. The sequence goes on from JBBDQS010000118.1 coordinate 12,439, forward strand.
AGCCCCACGAAGGCCAGGGCCGCGAACAGCAGGGCCACCGCGACGATGAAGTGGGTGACCGACCCGGCGACGAGCACGATGAGCCGCTGCCAGGCGGGCTTCTCGAAGAACCGCCGGCCCGCGTCGGCCGGGTCGGTGTCCTCGAAGGAGTTCATCCCGATGATCTTCACGAACCCGCCGGCAGGGATGGCCTTGACGCCGTACTCCGTCTCGCCCCTCTGCACCGACCACAGCGTCGGGCCGAACCCGAGGAAGAACTTCTCGGCCTTCATACCGAAGGCCTTCGCGGTGATGAAGTGGCCGAACTCGTGGATCATGATGACCACGATCAGGCTCACGATGAAGATCGCGACGTACATGTCTCTCCCTAGGCCAAGAGCTCGCGTGCCCGCCGTCGGGCCCACTCCTCGACGGCGAGCAAGCTGTCGAGGTCGACGCCCGCCACCGGTTGCACTTCCCCCAAGACTGCCTCGACCACGTCGGCGATGCCGAGAAAGCCGGAACGGCCGTGGAGAAAGGCGGCGACCGCCTCTTCGTTGGCGGCGTTGTACACGGCCGGGAACACGCCGCCACGACGGCCGGCCGCTACCGCGAGGTCGAGCATGGGGAAGGCTTCGGCATCCAGCGCCTCGAACTGGAGGGCGGTCGGCTGGGTCCAGTCCATGCGCGCCGGCGCGGCGTCCAGCCGATCCGGCCACCCGAGGGCGAGCTGGATCGGCAGGCGCATGTCCGGCGGCGACAGCTTGGCGACCGTCGACCCGTCGCAGAACTCCACCATGCCGTGCACGACCGACTGGGGGTGCACGACGACGCTGATGCGCTCGTAGGGGATGCCGAACAGCAGGTGCGCCTCGATCACCTCCAAGCCCTTGTTGGCCAGCGACGCCGAGTTGATGGTGATGACCGCGCCCATGTCCCAGGTGGGGTGGGCGAGTGCGTCCGCGACGGTCACGTCCGCCAGCTCGGCGCGGTTGCGGCCACGGAAGGGGCCGCCGCTGGCGGTCAGGATGAGCCGCTCCACCTCGCTCTCCGCCCCGGCGCGCAGGCACTGGGCCAGGGCGGAGTGCTCGCTGTCCACGGGCACGATCTGGCCCGGTGCGGCGGCGTCGAGCACCAACGGGCCGCCGACGATCAGGGACTCCTTGTTGGCCAGAGCCAGGCGGCTTCCGCCCCGCAGCGCCGCCAGCGTGGGGCGCAGCCCCCGCGAACCGGTCATGCCGTTCAGGACCACCCCCCGGGGCCCGGCCCGGCCGGCCAGCTCCGTGCACGCGTCCGCACCGCAGAGGACCTCGACCCCCGCACCGAGGCGGTCACGGGCACGCCCCGCCGCGGTCGGGTCCGCCAGGGCGACCCGGCGCACGCCATGGCGCCGGGCCTGCTCGACGAGCAGGTCCGCGTTGCTGCCCGCGGCCAGAGCCTCCACCCGGAAGCGGTCGGGGTGGCGGGCCGCGACGTCCAGGGCCTGCGTCCCGATGGATCCCGTCGAGCCGAGGACGGTGACCCCGACGGGCTCGTCGGTCGCGGTCATTGCTCGCGGCCGACGACGAGGCGCTGCGCAGCCCCGACCGCGGCGGGCAGCGTCTTGCCGCTGCCGAGTGCGTAGTCGGCGTACAGCTGGCCGCACGCGGCGTCGATGTCGCCGCCCCGGTTGTGGCGGATGGTCGTGCGGACCCCGCCCCGCTCCAGCGCCGAAGCGAACGCCCGCTGCTCGACGACCGGGGGCGCTCGCCACGGCACCGCGGGGGTGGCGTTCATCGGAATGAGGTTCACGTGCGCCCCGAACCCCGCGACCAGCGCCGCCAGCTGCTCGGCGTGCTCGCGCCGGTCGTTGACCCCGCCGATCAGCACGTACTCGAAGGTCAGTCGCCGCCCCGTGGTCTCCTGGTACTCCCGACAGGCGTCGAGCAGCTCCGACAGCGGCCACTGGCGGTTGGGGGGCACCAGGTCGTCGCGCAGCGCGTCGTTGGGGGCGTGCAGGCTCACGGCCAGGGTGATCGGCAGGGCGAGCTCGGTCAGCCGGCGAATCCCCGGCACCATGCCCACGGTGGACACGGTGATCGACCGCGCCGACAGGTCGAAGCCGTCCGGGTCGTGCAGCCACCGCACGGCGGCGGTGGTGACCTCGGTGTTGGCCAACGGTTCGCCCATCCCCATGAACACCACGTTGGTGACGTGCTCGGGGACGCCCTCGATCCGCAGCTCGCCGGAAGCCAGCAGGCGCTGCATGACGGTGACCTGGCGCACCACCTCCCCGACCCCGAGCTGGCGGCGGAAGCCCGCCTGACCGGTCGCGCAGAACGGACAGCCCATCGCGCAGCCCGCCTGGGTGGAGATGCAGACGGTCGCCCGGCCCGCGCGCTGCCCGGTGGCCGGGTACAGCATGAGCACGGCTTCCACGGCCTCGGCCGCGCCCGAGGTCGAGAGCTCCAGCAAGACCTTGCGTGTCAGCCCCCCGTCGGCGGTGGTCTCGCGCAGGATGCGGGGCGGGGGGGCCAGCACGGCAGTCAGGTGCGCGCGCAGGTCGACGGGCAGGTCGGTCATCTCCGCCGGGTCGTCGACCCCTCGGACCAGCCACGCGTGGACCTGGCGTGCGCGGTAGGCCGGCAGGTCGGCGAGCAGGTCGCGCAGACCATCGGGGCCGAGCGCATAGGGGTCCACAGGGGTGTCGGGGGGGATGTCAGTGTCCAAGCGCGAGCAGCAGCAGGTGCGCGGTCGGCACGGCGAAGATGACCGCGTCGGCCCGGTCCATTATGCCCCCGTGGCCAGGCACGACCGTGCCGAGATCCTTGATCCCGAGGTCACGTTTGACCAGGGACTCCGCAAGGTCACCCACCGTCGACGCGATGACCACCCCGGCGGCCAGGATCAGCGCGGTGAGCAAGTCGATTCCGGGCACGAAGGGCCCGGTCACCACCCCGGCCACCACCAGCGCCGTCCCCATGCCACCGGCGAACCCCTCCCAGCTCTTGGCCGGGCTGACCGTCGGCGCAAGCAGGCGGCGCCCGAAACGGCTGCCAAACGCGAACGCCCCGATGTCGTTGGTGACGCTCAGCGCCACGACCGCCATGACCAGCCACAGGCCGTTCTCACGGACGAGCAGGAGGCCGAGGAAGCTCACCAGGAACGGCACCCACAGGGCCATCAGCAGCGTCGATCCGATACTGGCGACGACCCGGCGCCGGCCGGTGTCGAGCAGCACCCACGCCAGCGTGCCGAGCACGAGCAGCACGAGCCCCAGCGACTGCGCCGACGGGCCGGCGACGTACGTGCCGAACAGCATCACGAGCCCTGCACTGACCGCGATGGGCGTGGCGGGACGCAGGCCCTGCTGGCGGAAGGCGACATCGAGCTCGAGCAGCGCCATCACCGCGAGGATGCCGATGAACCCGAGGAACACCAGCGGATGCACGAGGAGCGTGACGATGAAGATCGCCGCCAGCGCCACACCCGAGGCGATCGCGACCGGCAGGTTTCGGCCCGACGACCGCCGGGGCCTCGCCCCTGAGGCCGGCGCCTCCATCGGTTCTCCTCCGGTTCCTGGTGGCTCGCTCAGACCTCCAGCAACTCCTTCTCCTTGTTGACGAGCACCTGGTCGATCTCGGCGATGTGCTGATCGGTCAGGTCCTGCAACCGGCCCTCCGCACGGTGCGAGTCGTCCTCGGTGATCTCCGACATCTCCAGCAGCGCACCGAGGTCCCCCTTGGCCTGCCGGCGGATGTTGCGGACGGCCACCCGCCCCTCCTCGGCCCGCTCACGGGCGAGCTTCACGAACTCCTTGCGCCGCTCCTCGGTGAGGTCCGGGAAGATCACGCGGATGATCTTGCCGTCGTTGGAGGGGTTCAGCCCGAGGTCGGACTGGGACAGCGCCCGCTCGATCTCCTTCAGGGCGGACGCGTCGTACGGGCTGATCACGAGCATGCGCGCCTCCGGGACGCTCACCCCGGCGATCTGCTGCAAGGGTGTGGGGGTCCCGTAGTACTCGACGGGGAGGTCGGTGATCAGGCCGGGGTTGGCCCGCCCCGTGCGGATCTTGGCGAAGGACGCCCGCGTGTGCTCGACGGCTGCGGCCATCTTTGATCGCGCCTCGTTCATGATGTCATCGATCACGGGTTCCTCCTCGCCGGGCGATCACTGCTCGGCCACCGCGTGGACGAGGGTTCCGATCGCCTCGCCGGCGACGGCACGACTGATGTTGCCCTCGGTGAACAGGTCGAAGACGATGATCGGCAGGGCGTGGTCCATGCACAGGGAGATGGCGGTGGCGTCCATCACCCGCAAGCCGCGGCTCAGCACGTCGAAGTAGGTGAGGCTCGCGAACCGCTTCGCCGCCGCGTCGACGTGGGGGTCACGATCGTAGACGCCGTCGACCTTGGTGCCCTTCAGCAGGGCGCCCGCGCCGATCTCCAGCGCCCGTTGCGCGGCAGCTGTGTCCGTCGAGAAGTACGGGGCACCGAGTCCGGCGGCGAAGATCACCAGCCGGCCCTTCTCCAGGTGGCGGATCGCCCGTCGCCTGATGTAGGGCTCCGCCAGCTGGGACATCGTCACCGCCGACTGCACCCGGGTCTGCAGGCCCTCCTTCTCGCACGCATCCTGCAGCGCCAGGGCGTTGATGACCGTGGCGAGCATGCCCATGTTGTCCGCGCTGGAGCGGTCCATGCCGCCTGCCTGGGGTGACGCGCCCCGGAAGATGTTCCCGCCGCCGACGACCACCCCCATCTCCAACCCCCCGCTGGTGACGTCGGCGAGCTGGCGGGCCACGGAGCGGACGAGCGGCGGGCTGATGGTGGTCGAGGAATCCGAGAACGCCTCGCCGCCCAGCTTCAACAGCACCCGCCCATACTTCGCATCACCACGCACCAGCGTCATCCACTCCCCGGGTCGGCCCGTCGGCATCGTATAGGGAGCACGCCCCACGGGTCGCAGCCAACGGTCGGACGCGCCAGATCACCGGCGGCGCCCCATCGGTCGGACGCGCGAGAGCAGCGGCGGCGCCCCATCGGTCGCAGGCGCGGACGCGCGAGACCAGCGGCGGCGCCCCATCGGTCGCAGGCGACTAAAGGGGTTTCTGGGAGCCGGAGACCGATGGGGTGCCGCCGTACCAGGTGGGCGCCGCCGCACCAGGAGCCCGATGGGGCGCCGCCGCCGACACCGTGATCAGGCGCCGACCTGGTACCGGACGAACCGTCCCACCTCGATCTTCTCACCGCTGGTGCGCTGGAACTCGGCGAGCAGGTCGGCCACGGTGCGCGAGTCGTCCTTCACGAACGGCTGGTTGAGCAGCACCTTGTCCTTGTAGAAGGACTTGATCTTGCCCTCCACGATCTTCTCGACGATGTGGTCGGGCTTGCCCTCCTCACGGGCCTGCCGCTCCACGAAACCGCGCTCGGCGTCCAGAACGGCCTGGTCGACCTGGTCCTCGCTGACCACCTGGGGCTTCATCGCCGCGATGTGCAGCGCCACATCGTGGGCGAGCTGGCGAAAGGCCTCGCCCTTCGCCACGAAGTCGGTCTCGCAGTTCAGCTCGAGCAGCACACCCTGCTTGGCCGGCAGACCTGGGCTCGGCGTGTGCAGGTAGGCGTGCACCAGCCCCTCGGAGGCGGTGCGCTCACCGACCCGGCCCTCCATCTTGGCCCCGGTTCGCTCACGGACGAGCTCGGCGGCCTTGTCGAAGTCGCCGTCGGCATCGGTCAATGCCCGCTTGCAGTCCATCATCCCCGCGCCGGTGGCATCGCGGAGCTTCTTCACATCGGCAGCGGTGAAATCGGACACGAGGACTCCTTCGGTGATTCGGTGTGCGCGCGCGGCGGGGCGGAGGGGCGGTCAGGCTCCGGCGGTCGCCGGCGGTTCCTGGGGGCTCTCCGGCGCCACGTCCGTGTGTTCCTGTGGCGCCGGTTCGGCGTCGGGCTGGTCACCGGCCTGAGCGGCCTGCGCAGGTGCGTCCGGCGCCGCGCCCTCTGAGGCAGCCTCCCCCGACGCACCGTCGGAGACCTCGCCGCCCGCCGCTGCGGCGGCCTGGCGGGCCTCCTCGCGCTGCAGGGCGATCTCCCACTCCGCGAGGGGCTCACCCTCTTCTTGTGCTGGGGTTCCCGGCGCCGGCTTCTGTGCGGCGGCAGCGGCAGCGGCGGCCTGCTCGGCGACGACGTCGTCGGCGCTGCGGCTGGCGCGCTGCACGTAGCCCTCGGCGCAGGCGTCCGCCATGATGCGGGTCAGCAGCGCGCCCGAGCGGATCGCGTCGTCGTTGCCCGGGATGACGTACTGGATCTCGTCGGGGTCGCAGTTGGTGTCGACCACCGCGACGACCGGGATGTTCAGGCGGTTGGCCTCCTTGACGGCGATGTGCTCCTTGACCGTGTCGACCACCCACATGGCGGCGGGCACCTTGCCCATGCCCCGGATGCCGCCGAGGTTGCGCTCCAGCTTCTCCCGCTCGCGCTGGAGGGTCAGGACCTCCTTCTTCGGGAGCAGCTCCATGGTCCCGGCCTGCTCCATCTCCTCGAGCTCGCTGAGGCGACGCAGCCGCTGCTTGATGGTCTCGAAGTTGGTCAGCATCCCCCCGAGCCAGCGGTAGTTGACGTAGGGCATGCCGACGCGCTGGGCCTGCTGCTCGATGGCTTCCTGCGCCTGCTTCTTCGTGCCGACGAACAGCACCGTGCCCCCCTTGGCGACGGTGTCGCGCAAGAAGTTGTACGACTGCTCCAGCATGCCGATGGTCTGCTGGATGTCGATGATGTAGATGCCGTTGCGCTCGCTGAAGATGAAGCGCTTCATCTTCGGGTTCCAACGACGGGTCTGATGTCCGAAATGGACACCGGCCTCGAGCAGCTCGCGCATGCTCACGACGGCCATGGGTGGTCCTTCCTGTGGGCGCGGGTGCACCGCGCGTTGCGGTTGGTCCTCGCGCACGCCGACTTGGACCGCCCGTCCGTCACGGCGGGCAGCACCGCGAAGTTCCTGCGGCGCGCGCTGTGTAGTGGTGTGTCGCCTGTCACGACACCAAGATGGCCCGGCGAGCCGGACCGCTGTCGAGCATACCGCGCCCGGTCGGTGACCGCGAGACGTCAGCGCGGGAGCCGCACGAGGTGGGGCCGCCAGCGCCCGAGCAGCCGCAAGGGGTCGATGTACTCGTCATCCAGCCTGGCGCCCCAGTCCAGGTGCTCGACGCGGGCAGCCAACCGCCCCAGCTCCTGGCCGGCCGCGACACGCTGGCCGGCGGTCACCCCACGCGGGTCGAGTGTCCCGTAGGTGGTGTCGAGGCCTCCGCCGTGATCGACGGTCACCCAGCCCCGTCGCGCCACCGTGCCCGAGAACGTGACCGTTCCCGCCAGGGCGGCCACGACGGGTGTGCCCGGCACCGCCGCGATGTCCACACCCCGGTGACCCGCCCCGTAGCGCCTGGTCGGCGGGTCGAAGGGCCGGACGATGGGGCCGTCGACGGGCAGCACCGCCCGGGCCGAGCCCGTGGTCCGGCGGCTGTCCGCCTCGACCGCCGACGGCGCGTGCACCGCCAGCACCCCCAGCACACCCAGCGCCGCGACCAAGCCCGCTGCCACCCTGCGCATACGCCACCTCCCACGGCGACGCTAGCCAAGGGACGAGCTCCTCATGCGGGCCGTCTGCCAGCCTGTGGAAATCGGCCGCGGGCACCGGGGGGTGGGGGATGGGCAAGCTCCGGCGATTCACCGGTCAGCTGGCGATGCGCTCCATCACCTTTGCCCGCAGGCCGAGCACGGCCTTGGTGTGGATCTGGCACACCCGCGACTCGGTGACGCCGAGGATCTCGCCGACCTGCGCGAGCGTCAGGCCCTCGAAGTAGTAGAGGACCAGGACGGTCTTCTCCCGTTCGCTCATGCGGCCGAGGGCCTCAGCGAGGATCGCCTTCATCTCGACGTCCTCGTAGCGCGTCTCGGGGTTGACCGCACGGGGGTCCTGCAGCGAGTCGACCAGCGCCTGGCGGTCGTGGTCGTCGCCGGACATCGTGTCGTCCAGCGCGACCAGGGACACCAGCGACACCTGCGTCAGGGTCTGGCGCAGGTCGTCGACGCTGATCTCCAGCTCTCCGGCGAGCTCGGATTCGGTGGGTGTGCGTCGCAACCGGGTTTCCAGAGCCGCCAGCGCGCGTTCCACGTTGCGGGCCTTCGCCCGGACGCTGCGGGGCACCCAGTCGATCGAGCGCAGCTCGTCGATGATGGCGCCCTTGATCCGCGTGATGGCGTAGGTCTCGAACTTGACGGCCTTGGCCAGGTCGAACTTCTCGATGGCGTCGATCAGGCCGAACATCCCGTAGCTCACCAGGTCGGCGTGCTCGATGGTGGAGGGCAGGCCGACCGAGACGCGTCCGGCCACGTACTTGACCAGTGGCGAGTACTGCAGGATCAGACGCTCGCGGGTCGCGGGGTCGCCCGTCTCCTTGTAGTGCTCCCAGAGCGCCACGACGGCAGGGTCGTGCGACGGCCGGCCGAGGCCGGCAGCGTCAGGAGGCGAGCTCGACATCGTGAACCCTTGACCCCTCACGCACGAGGATGCGCGTGCTCATAGCTGGCTCGCAGGTGCTCCCGCGACAGGTGAGTGTAGTTTTGCGTGGTCGAGAGGGCAACGTGGCCCAGCAGCTCCTGGACGCTGCGCAGGTCGGCTCCCCCCTCCAACAGGTGCGTGGCATAGCTGTGTCGCAACGTGTGTGGGCCTACCGTGCCGAGGCCCGCCTCCTGTGCCGCGCGCGCCACCACCGAGTAGGCACCTCGCGGTGACAGGCGCTCCCCCCGGGTGTTGAGGAAGACCGCCGCCGTGGCTGTGCCCGCTGCGCTCGCGGCGAGGACGTCCGGACGCCCGCCGCTCAGCCACCGTTCCAGGGCCCGGCAGGCCGGCTCGCCGAGGGGCACCAGGCGCTGCTTGTCGCCCTTGCCGTGCAGCAGGGCGCTCGCCGCCACGAGATCCACCCCGTCGGTGTCGAGGCCGACGGCCTCGCTGACCCGCGCACCGCTGGCGTACAGGAGCTCCAGGAGCGCCCGGTCGCGCAGGCCCATGGGCGTCGTGGGGTCCGGTGCGTCCAGGAGCGCCCGCGCCTGGTCCGCGCGCAGCACCCGGGGCAGGACCCGCCCCGACCGGGGGGTGCCGAGCGCGGCGGACGGATCGCTGTGCACGAGCCCCTGGCGGACGAGCCAGCCGAAGAAGCTGCGCACCGAGGCCGCCTTGCGCGCCACCGAGGCGCGCGCATAGTCCCCGTCGAGGAGGGCTGCCAGGTAGCGCCGCAAGACGAGCGGCTCGACCTCGTCAGGGTCGTCGATCGCGAACCCGGCGCAGAAGCCGGCCAGCTGGCGGGCGTCGCGCGTGTAGGCAGCGACGCTGTGGGCGGCGAGCATGCGCTCGTCGCGCAGGTGGACGCGGTACTCCTCCACGGCATGGCTCCACGCCGGAGGCATCCGGTCGGGGAGCTGCACGCGGTCTCCAGGGTCATGGGCTGATGAGGTCCCAGCGTCGCACAGTTCGCTCCGCGAAACCATCGCCGGGGCTCCCAGCCGCCCACCGCCGGCACGCCGGGTAGGGTCGGGTCATGGACCAGACGTCCACGACCCCTGCCCCCCCGGCCGCCGCCGGGGCGCGCCGCACCCGTCGCCGGTGGCTCGTCGCGGGCGGGGCGGTCCTGGTCGTGCTGGTCGCCGTGGTCGTGGTCTGGCGACTGGCGGGCGGTGGTGACCTGCAGCGGATCGCCGGGGCGGCCGACGCGACCCTGGCCGCGGAAAGCGCCCGGGTGGCCGTGGTCGCCACGGTCGAAGGTGTGCCGATCCTGGGCCCGTTCACGCTGACCGTCGCCGAGGGCGAGCTGGACCTGGCCGAGCAGCGGGCCCATCTGCGCCGCGAGGTCCCGGATGTGTCGGCGATCCCCCTGCTGAACCGCCTGCTGCCCGAAGCGGTGGAGATCCTCCACGACGGCACGCAGGCGTACTTGCGCCTCCCGATCGGGGGTGAGCGGACCTGGGTGCGGCTCGGCGAGGCCGCCGAGGGCAGCGACGGTCCGGCGATCGCCGCTCCCGGACTCACGAACCCGGCCGCGGCCCTCGCGCTGCTGCGTGTGCTGGACGGCGTGCCCGAGGTGCTCGGCGAGGAGGTCGTGCGGGGACAGGACTCCACCAGATTCCGCGTCGTGGTGAACCTCGAACGCGCGGCCGAGGTCTTGTCGGGGCGGGCAGAGGACGTGGCCCGGGGTCTGCGGCGGCTGCGCGGCAGCAACACTCTGCCCATGGTCGTGTGGCTCGACGGCGACGACCGGGTCACGCGGTTGCGCTACGCGGTGGAGCCCGACCTCGCGGGCCAGAGCGTCAGGGTGGTGACCGACCTGGAGCTGTTCGACTTCGGCATCCCCGTGGACATCCGCGCTCCGAGCCCCGACGATCTGGCCACGCTCCCCACGGACCGACTCCAGGACCTGGACCCGTTCGCGTGGCTGCAGAGGCTTCTCGACCTCTGAGCACCGCGGCACCCCTGCGGCGCGCATCGCCGACCGTGCTGCCCTCGAGCCACGGAGGGAATTCCACCGTCGGCGAGCCCCCGCTCGGAAATTTCGGAAGGATGCCTTGACGCAGGTAGGATGTCTGTTACTGTTCCTTCAAGCCCGGTACGTGTCGGCCGCATGTAGCAGGCTGAGGCCCTCACCAGGTGTTTGGGCCCTGGCGCTTGTCGGTCAGCTGCCAGGGAACGCGCCAGGAGAAAGCCTACCTTCAACGTAGGACGCGCAGCAGAAGCGGGACCCACCCCCGCCACCATCGATTTCGAGGGAGCCACCCCACATGTGCTTCAAGAACCTCCCCGTGCAGTTCGA
>JBBDQS010000119.1:0-4855 GCA_040905805.1 Egibacteraceae bacterium
CCACGGTCGTCAGGGACGGTGGGCGGTGCGCCCGGCGACGTGTCGGCCGGCCGCCAGCCGGTGGCCGGCGGCGGCCCCGACCTGCTCCTGCCCGACCTGCAGATCGGCCGGGAGATCGCCCGCGGCGGGTTCGGCGTGGTGTACGAGGCGCACCAGACGGCGCTGAACCGCACCGTGGCGGTCAAGCTGCTCCTCGCCGAGGTGCACGACGAGAAGGTGCGGCTGCGCTTCGAGCGCGAGTGCACCGCGATGGGCCTGCTGTCGGACCACCCGAACATCGTCACGGTGTTCGAGGCCGGCTTCAGCCCGAGCGGCCAGCCGTTCATCCTCATGGACTTCATGACGGGGGGGTCGCTGGCCGACATCGTCGAGGCCGACGGGCCGATGGACTGGCGCGAGGTCCTGTCGACCACCGTCAAGCTCGCTTCGGCGCTGGAGACCGCGCACCGCTCGGGGGTCCTGCACCGTGACGTCAAACCCGAGAACGTGCTGCTGTCGACCTACGGGGAGCCCGAGCTCGGCGACTTCGGGATCGCCCGGCTGGCCGGGGGCCCCGAGACCCGCACCGACACGCTGACCGCGAGCATCGCCCATGTCGCGCCCGAGCTGCTGGCCGGCTCGCCCCCGTCGGTGGCCACCGACCTGTACGCCCTCGGCTCCACCTGCTACGTCCTGCTGTCGGGCCGGCCGGCGTTCCTGCGCGACACCGACGAGTCGATCGTGCCGGCGCTCACCCGGATCACCAGCGAGCCCGTCCCCGATCTGCGCGCCGGCGGCGCGCCGGAGGAGGTGGCCGCGCTCGTCGAGCGCCTGATGGCCAAGGACCCGGCCGAGCGCTTCGCCTCCGCCCTCGACGTGGCGGTGCACGTGCAGGACGTCCAGCTCCGGCTCGGCCTGCCGGTCGCGCCCATCCACGTCCCCGGCGAGCCGTCGTTCCCCGAGCCGTCGTATCCAGACTCCGCGTTCCCGGACGCCGCGTCACCCGAGGCGGGGGACACGGAGCGCGTCGACCCCCCGGCCGCATCCGCCGCCGCTGCCGCGCCCGCCTCTGCCACCGGTCCGGCGGCGCCGCCCCCGGTGCCCGGCGTCGACGACGCGGCCGCGCGCACCGGCGACGGGCTGGGCGACGTGACCGCGCCCGGCCACCCCGCCGCACCCGGGCAGACCACCGCACCAGGCCACCCCACCGCACCCGGCCAGACCACCGCACCCGGCCACCCCAGCGCCCCAGTCGACCCCACCACGGGCGAGCCCACCGCGCCCGTCGGCCCCAGCGCCCCAGTCGACCCCACCACGGGCGAGCCCACCGCGCCCGTCGCTGCGCCAGGCCCCCCGGGCTCGCCGGGCGACCCGACCGGACCCATGCCGGTCACGCGCCGGCGGGGCCGCACGCCTGTGGTGCTGGCCGTCGCCGCCTGCGTCGCGGTCGCGGCCGTCGCCGCGGTGCTCGTCCTGGGACGCGGCGCGACCGACCCAGGGGAGTCCGGCGACGTCGCCGAGCCCGCGGACAGCGGGACCGGGACCGCCGTGGACGACATGGCCGTGGGCGAGGACGGCGGCCAGATCCTCGACGTCACCCAGATGGCGACGCAGATCTCGGAGATCCGGGGGCTGGCCCTGCGCGGCAACCTCGACGCGCGCCGCTACCCGCCCGAGGAGTACTCGGCGCTGGTCCGCGAGTACGCGGGGGGATCCCAGCGTGACGACCTCGCCGAGCAAGGCCAGGTGCTCGCCGCACTGCGGCTGATCCCGCGCGACACCGACTACCCCGAGCTGACCCGGGACCTGTGGGAGGAGCAGCTCAACGGCTTCTACGACGAGTCGGTCGGCCGCGCGCACGTGCGCGGCACGGGCCAGAGCCTGTCCGCCCTTGAGCGCAAGGTCCTCGCCGACGAGCTGATGATCGCCCTGCTGGACTCGGCCTTCGACCTGCAGGCCCTCCACGAGGACGCCGCGAACGCCGACGCCGACCGGGCGGTGGACGCCCTGGTCAAGGGCGACACGTTCCTGTCCTCGACGGTGTGGGCCGAGCGCTTCCTCACCACCGAGGAGCAGACCCAGGCGGACTCCGACCTGAGCCTGCTGCCCGCCCGGGTGGGGCGCTCGGTGTCGCGGGCCATGCTCGGCGAGTTCCTGTTCCCCTTCGTGGCCGGCGAGGACTTCGCCCGCGCGCTGTTCGCCGAGGGCGGTGTGGCGACGCTCGACGCCGCCTACGAGGACCCGCCCACCACGACCGAGCAGATCATCCACCCCGACAAGTACCTGGCGCGCGAGCCGGCGATCGACGTGGCGGGACGGGCGGACCCGCCCGGGGACGGCTGGGGGGAGCTGGTCCGCCGGACGTTCGGGGAGCAGGACCTCCAGCAGCTGCTGGCCGAGCTCGGCGAGGAGCAGGCGCTGCCCGCCGCCGCCGGGTGGGGCGGGGGCACGCTGGTGGCGTGGACCCGCGGCGAGGAGACCGCCGTGGCCGTGTGGCTCGAGATGGACACGCCGGAGGACGGCGCCGAGCTCTGCGAGGCCGTGCCCGTCTGGTACGTCCTGTCCGGCGGTGCGCCCGACGAGGCCGGCGGCTTCTCCAGCCCCGACGACGCCATGGCGGTCTCCTGCGACGGCGCCGCGGTGCGCTTCGCGGTGGCGCCCGACGGGGCGGTGGCACGCACGCTGCTCGAGTGAGCGCGGGGCGCCGCGGCGTGCGGGCGCCTGGAGGGGCCCCGGCCGAACGCCCGTAGCCAGCGGGCGCTACTGGGCGTATCGTTCGGGGAGCTCGGTCCATCCCTGCGAGCAGGCCACACGGGCGGCTCGCGGGAGCGGTCGGTGGCCGGCGCGAGGGAGCGCAGGGTAACCGTCCAGACGGCGAAGGCCGGGCACGCAAGGGGCAGCGGGATGAGCGAGGGCGCAGTGGCGGCGAAGGACCTCGGTATCGAGGGCCTGGGTGACGCCGTGGAGATCGGGCGCGGCGGGTTCGCGACCGTCTACCGCGCGCGCCAGGAGACCTTGTCGCGCACCGTGGCGGTCAAGGTGCTGCACGACGCGGTGACCGACGAGCGGGTCCGGCTCCGCTTCGAGCGCGAGTGCTGGGCCATGGGCACCCTGGCGGGCCACCCCCACATCATCACCGTGCACGGCTCGGGCTTCACCGAGCGCGGCCAGCCCTACATCGTGATGGAGTTCACCTCCAACGGCGCGCTGGCCAACCAGCTGGCGGACGCGGGCCCGCTGCCGTGGGCCGAGGTGCTGTCGATCGGCGTGAAGACGGCCGGGGCGCTGGAGACCGCCCACCGCGGCGGTGTCCTGCACCGCGACGTCAAGCCGGAGAACATCCTGCTGTCGGCCTACGGCGAGCCCCAGCTCGCCGACTTCGGGATCGCGCGCCTGCAGGGCACCGAGGAGACCAAGACCGACACCCTCACCGCCAGCATCGCCCACGTGTCCCCCGAGCTGCTCGGCGGCCAGCCCCCCTCGGCGCTGTCCGACGTCTACGCGCTGGGGTCCACCCTCTACATGCTCCTGGCCGGGGCTCCCGCGTTCATCCGGGACACCGACCAGTCGATCGTCCCCGCGCTCAGCCGCATCATCTCCGACCCGGTGCCCGACCTGCGGGAGCGCGGCGTGCCGGAGTCGGTGTGCGCGGTCGTCGAGCAGCTGATGACCAAGGACACCGCGACGCGCATCCCCACCGCCGAGGCGGCGGGGCGGGCCCTCCAAGACTGCCAGCGCCGGATGGGCCAGCGGGTGTCCCCCCTCACCGTCGTGGGCGAGCCCAAGCGCATCGTCGAGGACGAGGACGCCACCAACACGATCGATCCCGCGGCCCTGGCCGCGCTGCCCGGGGTGGACAGCGGCACCGTCGCGGGCCTCGTCGCCGACGCGGTGCGCGCCGCGGGCATCGCGCCCGGCCCGGCCGCGCCGGCCCCGGCCACACCCGGTGCTCCCGCCACACCCGGCGGCCCCGGCACGCCCGCTACACCCGGCACGCCCGCCACACCCGGCGGCCCCGCCACACCCGGCGGCCCCGGCACGCCCACCACACCCGGCGCCCCTGCCACACCCGGCGGGCCCGGCACGCCTGCCACGCCCGGCGGGCCCGGCGCGCCCGCCACACCCGGCGGCCCCGGCACGCCCGCCACACCCGGCGGGCCCGGCACCCCGGCGGCGCCCCGCCGGTCCCGCGTCCCGCTGCTCGCCGGTCTGGCGCTCGTGCTGGTCCTCGGCGCCGTCGGCGGGGGGGCGCTGCTGCTCGGTGACGAGGAGGACCCCGGCGTCGCGGCCGCGGGCACCCCGCCCGGGGTCGACCGGTCGACGCTGCGCTCGGTGCGCCTGGAGCCCGACGACCTCGAGGGGTCATGGACGCTCGACGCCGACCTCGAGCGCCAGGCCCGCGCCGAGGTGCCCGCGATGCTGTGTACCGGCACCGAGTACGCCGAGCCCGTCGAGGCCGTGGCCTACCGCGCGGGCTCCCCCGGGCCGCGGGTCGCGCAGGGGCTGCGCGTCTTCCCCGACGGCGAGGCGGAGGCCTTCATGGCCGCGCTCCACGACGAGGTCGCCTGCCTGGAGCGCCTGGGCGGGGTCGAGGATGTGACCTCCGAGTCCCTGGACCTCGGCGACGGCGCCATGCGCATCTCCTACACCCAACCCGGCTCGGCCCTCGTGCTCGACGTCGACCTCATCTTCCAGCAGGTGGGCGACGTCGTCAGCCAGGTCATCCACCTCGACTACCCCAGCGCCGACGAGGCGCTGACCGACACCCTGCTCGACACCACCGACGCCAAGCTGACGACCCTGTCGGGCTGACCCCGAACCTGCGCCCGGCCACCTGGTGCGCCCGGCCACCTGGTGCGCCCGGCCACCTGGTGCG
>JBBDQS010000119.1:4955-13548 GCA_040905805.1 Egibacteraceae bacterium
ACCTGGTGCGCCCGGCCACCTGGTGCGCCCGGCCACCTGGTGCGCCCGGCCACCTGGTGCGCCCGGCCACCTACTAGGCCGAACGCGGCCGGCCCGCCAGCACCTGGTCGGCGAAGGCGGCGAGCTCGGCGCTGACTCGCTCGTGGGCCTCCAGGGGCGCCATGTGGCCAGCACCGGGCAGGACCACCAGGCGGGCGTCGGGCATGGCCCCGGCCAGGCGCCGGGCCGGTCCGAGCGGGGTGAGCCGGTCGTGCTCGCCGACCATGACCAGGCCGGGCATCGTCAGGCGCTCGGCGATGTGGGCGAGGCGCACCGACGTGAGCGTCGGGCCGAGCGCGGACTTCACCCCCGCCGGGCACTCCATCATCAGCTGCTCGGTGAAGGCGATGTGGGCGGGGTCGGCGTCGGGGTGCAGCGCCAACGACCGGGTGAGCAGGAACACCAGGTCGGGGGGCGCGGGGTCGGGCCAGTCGGCGGGGTCCCCGCTGCGGGCGACGGCGCGGTGCCGCACCCCCGGCAGCCGGCCCCGCAGCACGGCGAGCACCGCCGCGCCCGCGGTGAACGCCCCACCCGCGATGACGCTACCGGCGGCCGTCGACACCAGCGCGACCCCGGCCACCCGGTCCAGCTGCTCGGGGAACTGCTCGGCGAACGACAGGATGGCCATGCCCCCCATCGAGTGGCCCACGGCCACGACCGGCCCGCCCGGCACCGTCGTGGCGTCCAGCACGGCGGCGACGTCCCGCCCGAGGGCACCCATGCTGTAGTCGCCGGCGGCGGCCACGGCGCTGGCGGCGTGCCCGCGCTGGTCGTAGCAGACCAGGCGGAAGCGCGCCGAGAGCGCGCGCCGCTGGTAGTGCCAGGCGTGCTGGGACAGCGTGTAACCGTGCGCGAGCAGGATCGTCGGCGCGTCGTCGGGCCCCAGGACCTCCACGTGCAGGCGGGTCCCGTCGCACGAGCGCACCGTCTGCACCCGGCCGTGGACCGGGCGGCACAGATCCGCCCATGTCGACTCGGCGAGGGGCTCGATGCCGGCGATCGCCCGGCGCTTGGCGTAGTGCCCGAGCGCGGCGCTGCCGGCCGCCGCGCCGGCGAACGCCATCGCGCCGATCGCCCGTCGTCTGATCATCCCGGCTCCTCGTCCTCATGCCTCGGTGTGGGCAATGCTCGCGTATGTGCACGAGGAGGCTGACCGATGGCGCGGGTCGCGCCGGTCACCCGCGGTGGTGGGCCGCCTCGAGCGTGTTGCGGTCCACAACCGCGCGCGGCACCGCCGGCACGATGCTCAGCGCCGCCACGGCTTCCCACAGCACCACACTCGCCGCAACGGTGACCGCGACGATCACCGCCCCCAGAAGCGCCAGGGCAGCCCACCGCCGCGCCGAGGGAGAAGGCGGCGGGGGTCGGGACAACGGGGAGTCCACGCCCTCCGGCTGGGACGAACGCGAACTGGCCAGGCTCGTCGGGTCCGCGTTGACGGGCCGCTGCACACCGTGCGTCAGGGTGTCCCCGTAGTCGGCCGGGCGCGCGGCCTGCTTCACCCGCCGGCGACCTGCGTGCGGGCCAGCCACCGGCGGGCGGCCGTCTCTGTACCGCAGGCTGCGCAGCAGCTCCTCGGCGTCCAGGCCGAGGTAGCGGGCGTAGATCCGCAGATAGGCGAGGTTCTGCGTGTCATCGAGGGACACGGCGCCCGACTCGAAACCGGTCAGCAAACCCTCCGGCAAACCCGACGCCCGCGCCGCTTCCGACGCCGTCTGCTGCCCCCGGACCCGCCGCTGGCGCAGTGCGTCACCGATGGTAGGCACGCCACCCCCTCAGGCTCCTTTTCAGGTACTTCATCCTAGACTAGTGCAAGCGCGCAACCCGAATGTGTTTGACTTCGTCCGACACACAGACGGTGCGAATCACGCACCGACGCCGCCTCGAAATCGCACATGCTTGTGGGCGGCAGGACGTCCTTATAGGGTCCGACGGGTCAGCCGGGCGAGAGGGTGCGGGGGGAATATGGCGATGATGAGATATTTGGCGTTGATCGGGACCGCGACGATGGTGGTCGCGCTGCTGCCGGCCACCGGTGGCAGCGCCGGCGCCGAGCGCCCCGAGGACCCCGGGGCGATACCCGGCTCCTACATCGTGGTCCTCGCCGAGGGTGCCGAGCACCCGAGGACGGTGGCCGCCGAGCACAGCCAGGCCCACGACGCCGTGGTGACCCACGTGTACGGCACCGCGCTGCGCGGCTACGCCGCCCGGATGTCGGACCAGGCCGTGGCACGCGTCGCCGGCGACCCGCGGGTTGCCTACGTCGACGTGGACCGTGTGGTCACCACCGCCCACCACCAGTGCGGCCACACGGCCCGGGGCAAGGACGGCCCCTGCGACGACGCGGAACCGGACCCACCGGAGGCGCGCCAGCCCGTCCCCTGGGGGGTCAAGCGCATCGGGGCGCCGGTGGCGGGCACCACGGGCGCCGACGTGCACGTCTACGTGATCGACACGGGCATCGACCGGGGTCACGGGGACCTGCGGGTGTCGGACGAGGGTTTCGCCGCGGAGTCGTGCCGGGGGCGGTGCGCCGCCGACTGGGACGACGACCACGGCCACGGCACCCACGTCGCCGGCACGATCGGCGCGCTGGACAACGACTTGGACGTCGTCGGGGTGGCCCCGGATGTCACGCTGCACGCGGTGAAGGTGCTGGCCAAGAACGGGTCGGGTACCCGCTCCGGGGTGATCGCCGGCATCGACTGGGTCGTCGCCCACAACCCCGGCCAGGCGCGGGTCGCCAACATGAGCCTCAGCGGCTCGGGCACCATGACCGGCACGTGCGCGAGCGACAGCGACCCTGTCGAAGACGGCGGCCCCTTCGAGGGGACCGACGCGTACCACGCGGCGATCTGCAACGCGACGCACGCCGGCGTTGTGTTCGCGGTCGCCGCCGGCAACAGCGGCGCCAACGCTGCCGGTGCGGTCCCCGCCGCCTACGCCGACACGGTGGTCACCGTGTCGGCGACCACGCGCGACTCCGACTGGCCCAGCTGGTCGAACTGGGGCTGGGGCACCGGGGAGGCCATCGGCATCCCGACCAACTCGGTACCGGTGGGGATCGCAGCTCCCGGGGTCGAGATCCTGTCGACCCGGGCCGGCGGTGGCACCACGACGATGAGCGGCACCTCGATGGCCGCGCCGCACGTGGCCGGCGCCGTGGCGCTGTACCTCGGTGCCAACCCCGAACAAGCGGCGGACGCCACGGCCTTCTCCCACACCCGGGGGCACCTGCTCAGTGCGGCCGACCCCGCCCTGGGAGGCGAGGACGACACCGGCGGCTGGCAGAACACCAGCAACAACCCCCACCACGAGAGGTTCGTGCAGGTCCCGTAGGCCGGCCCGTCCGTCGGTCATCTGAAGCGGTCGACGGCCGAGGTCAACGGCTCATGGATGCCGCGACGGCCCTGGCCCTCGGCGTGCCCGCCGTGACGCCGGACCACCCCGGACCACCACGGGGTCGCGGTCGGCGACCTGCGGGAGGTGCGGGGCTGCCGGCGGGTCACCCCCGGTGGTCGGCCAGCTCGCCCGCTGCGCGGTCAACGATCGCGATCGGGTGGCTGAGGCACACCGGGCACCGGGGCGGCCCCACCGACTCGGGGCAGGCGTACCAGCGGCGACAGGGCTCACAGCGAGCCCACAGATCGGTGACAGCTTCCTGCATTGCAAACCTCCGGCCTCGTGGTGCGCGCTCGGAGCGCGACACGCGGTTGGGGTGATCGTCGGGTGGCGAGCTCGAAACGTGACTAGCTGTGCGAATTCGGTGTGTCCGCGTTCGGACCGGCGTCGGGGGTTTGGCCGGGTTGGCTGGACGTGACCGGCGCGGGTGGGTCGGGCGCAGGGTCCTCGGACGTGCCGGGCTCGGCGGAGCCTGTGGGACCGCCGGGCTCGGGCGCGACCGGTGGGGACGTGCCGGGCTCGGCGGAGCCTGTGGGACCGCCGGGCTCGGGCGCGACCGGTGGGGACGTGCCGGGCTCGGCGGAGCCTGTGGGACCGCCGGGCTCGGGCGCGACCGGTAGGGACGTGCCGGGCACGGGCGCGGCGGGGGGACCCGGTGCGGGCGCCCCGGGAGCGGGCGTGGCCGGCGGCCCCGGAGCTGGGACGCGGTCGGCCGGCGGCGAGGTCGCCTCGGGAGCGGGCCGGGGCGTCGTCGGACGTGGCCTGGGCGCCGCATCGGGCCGGGGGTCGGGCGTCGGCCGGGACTCCGGCGGGCTCGGCGCGGGGGCCGGCCGGCGCTCCAGACGCGTGTTGCCGGCTTCCAAGGCGGCGTGGGCCTGGTCCGCGGCGGCGTCGGGCAGCCCGCCGGCGAGCAGCCGGTCGAGCTGGCGGCGAGCCACGACGGTGGCGGCGGCCACCCGGTCGGCGGCGTCGGCGTCGGACCCGGCCAGCTCGCCGGCGCGGGCCATGAGCCGGGTGTGGGCGGTGAGCGCCTGGAGCACCAGCGCGGGATCGCGCGCGCCGGCGACCAGGTCGCGGGCCTCGTCCAGGCGGCGCTGGGCGAAGGTCAGGTGGCGCTCGACGCTGCGCCCGATGGACAGCGGCGCGGCCAGGACCAGCTGCTCGGTGGCGGCCTTGACCCGGTACAGGGTCTCGCCCGGCAGGGACTGGTGGGCGGCGGCCACCGCGCCGCTGGCGCCCATGACCAGCACGAGGCCCGCGGCGGCGGTGGTGGAGGCCAGACGCCGGCCCACCCGGTGGGGGGCCGGACGACCCGCATGGCCGGCGGGGGCGTCAGCGGCGGCCGGCGCCGGGGCGGGGGAGGGCGTCGCAGCCGCACCGGGGCGCCCCGCCGGGGTGGGCAGGGCGGCGGCGCGCTCACGCAGGGCCTGCACGTGGCGGGCGCGCACCGCGGGGTCGAGGGCGGGCGCGGTGAGGCTGTCGTGCAGGCGTGCGGCGACCTCGGCGTGCTCGCCGTGGTCGTCGGGCTCGTCAGCGGGGTGGGTGGACATCTCGAACAGTCAGCGCGCCAGTGCCCCCGAAGGGTACGGGTAGCCGGAAAGTCGGCCGGGGCGGGGCCGCGGTCATGGGGTGCCCGGGTCCTCGCCCAGCAGACGCGCGAGAGCGGCCAGGCCGCGATGCTGCAGGGCCTTGACCGCGCCCACGGTGCGCCCGGTGACCTCGGCGATCTCGCGGCTGGTCAGCTGCGCGGCGAAGCGCAGGCTCAGGACCTCCTGCTGGTCGGGGCTGAGGTCAGCCATGGCGGCGCGCACCGCCGCGTCGCGTTCCCCGGCCAGGACCTGCGCCTCGGGTCCGGGGTCGGCGGCGGCCTGCCCGGCCGCGCGGTCCTCGTCCAGCGCCACGTCGCCGCGGCGGGTGGCCTTGCGCTGCTCGTCGATGAGGTTGTTGCCCGCAGCCCGGAACAGCCAGGCGCGCACCCCGTCGGCGCCCCCGCGCAGCGCCGGGGCGTACTCGACGAGCTCCAGGAACGTGGCCTCGACCATGTCCTCGGCCAGGGCGGGGTCGCGGCTGCGGGCCACCAGGAACCGGTACAGCGGGGTGGCCAGGGCCTCGTAGCACGCCGCGAGCGCGTCGGGGTCGCGGGCATGGATCCCGGCCACGACCTCGTCAGGCAGCACCGCGCCAGCCTGCCCCCGCCCCCCCTTGCAGCGCAACCTGGTCGAGGCCCCCGGACGTGCCGGCACGGGCCGAAACGGACCCTCAAGTCGCGGCGGCCTCCTGCCGATGGGTCGTGGGGGTCCGATGGCACCACGACAAAAGGCGGACCAGTGCTGACCCGAGTTTTTTGTTCCGTCTACGCCGGATGAGCACTATGCTGCGTGCTCGGAACTTTCAGGCACCGCTTCTCAACGACGGGAACCGCGATGACGTTCACCGCACCACGAGGCGTACTCGGCCGCATCGGGGCCATCGCGGCCCTGGCCACGGCGCTGGCGCTGCTCGCCGCCCCCCCAGCCTCGGCCGACGAGGCCGATGATCGACTGACCATCATGCGCGCCGCCCAGGTCGGCGCGCCCGCCGCCGCCGGTGGTGACGTCACCGCACAGCAGACCGACGGTGGCTGCTCGACCGACCCGGGCGGTGACGTGGTCGACGACCGCGACGACGACGCGCCGGCGACCCACGCCAACAACGACCGTGCCGACATCGTCGAGCACTGCGCCTCCTACGTCGGCAACCTCGTCCTGCAGGTGACGGTGGCGGAGCCGACCAACCCCCGCGCCGACCCCGCCTGGCAGGACGCGACGTTCGTGGGGTGGTTCCTCGACACCGACGGCGACGACGTCGGCGACTACTTCGCCTCCTACAACCTCAACGCCGACGGCAACCTGGTCACCGAGGTGCAGCGCATCGAGACGCCGACGGCGGCGGTGATCTGCGGCAACGCCCCCGCGGTCTACGACGGCACGTCGTACACGGCCGGGCCGATCCCGCCCGAATGCCTGGACGGTGAGACCAGCGTGTCGGTCTCCGCCGCGGTCTTCTACGACGCCGAGGGTGAGGGCGGGCCCCTGCTGCACGACACCGCCCCCGACGCCGGGGCGTTCCCCGACCCCGTCGCGCAGTCCACGGACTGCGCGAACGCGCTGCCCGCGCCGTTCGCGGACCGCGCCTCCATCGCTGCGGCGCACGTCAACGCGGTGGACTGCATCTACGCCCGCGGCGTCACGCTGGGCACCAACAACGCCCAGGGGGTGCGCCACTTCCTGCCGCTGCTGGCCATCCCGCGCGGGCAGTTCGCCGCGTTCGCCCACCGGGCGCTGGTGACGACCGACACCGCGCTGCCCGACCCACAGACCCCGCGGTTCACCGACGTGGACGAGGGGTTCACGTTCGACATGGAGATCCACGAGCTCGCCGCCGCGGACATCCTGCTCGGGGTCACCCCCCAGGAGTTCCGCCCCCACCAGCAGATCCGCCGTGACCAGACCGCCTCGGTGCTGGTGCGCTCGCTCGCCCACGCCCGCGACGCGGCGGTCACACCGTCGGCGCCTGGCACCCACTTCTCCGACACGGTGGGCAACGTCCACGCCGACAACATCGATGCCGCGTTCGAGGAGGAGATGGTGCAGGGCGTCGTGGCGCCGAGTGCGGGCAACGGCCGCCTGTACGTCCCCGCGGCTCCCACGAGCCGCCAGCAGATGGCCAGCGTCATCAACCGCTTCATCGACAATGTAGAGGGTTCCTAATGACTGCCATCACACTGGGTCCGGTTACGCAGACGGCCCGCACCCACGCCAGCCGCTCCGGGCAGATGTTCGCCGCCGTCGTGCTCGCCGCGATGCTCCTCGGCCTGTCCGCGGGTACCGCCGTCGCGCAGGACTACCCGCCCAGCACCATCACCGTGGGCACCCCGAACGCGACCATCACGATCTCCGGGATCGGGTGGGGAGCGGGCACCACGGTGACGATCGTCTACGAGGACACCTCGGGTGCCACGGCGACCGCCGCCGGCCTCGTCGAGTCCGACGGCACGTTCGCCGCACAGCTGGCCATCCCGGAGGACGCCGAGCTCGGCCACGCCGCGGCGACCGTCACCGGCACCGGTGCCGACGGCCAGCCCCGCGAGGAGTCCGAGCGCGTGTTCGTCCAGGAGGAGCTCCCCGGCGCAGCCGGCGACACCCAGGAGGTGGCCCTCGGGTCGCCCTCGGGTGGCTCCACGGCCGGCAGCCCCGCCCCCGGGGCCGTGGTCCCCGCCGGCGACCTGCCCACGACCGGCGGGGTGAACCTCGGCATCACCGCGGTCGCCCTCGCACTGCTCGCCGCGGGCGGTGCGGCCCTGACCGTCGCCCGCCGCCGCCAGGGCTCCGCCAGCTAGGACCCACCGGCCGGGGCGGCGCACCCGCCGTCCCGGCCCGCACCGCCCGGGCCCCCACGTGGGGTCACGTCCAGCCCGCGACGTTCTCGAGCGTGGCGCGGCGGCCGGGCTCGGGGGCGTCACGCACCACACTGAACGAGCCGTCGGTCTCCAGCACGACAGCGGCCACGTCGTCCACGCTGGAGAGCCCTTCCTGGCGCAGGACCTGCAGGATCGCCGCATGGGTGACGCGCTGGCGTTCCATCGCCTCCTCGAGCAGGCTGCCGTCGCGCACCAGCAAGGTGGGCGCCGCCTTGATCAGGCGTTGGAACCCGGGCAGCCGCGTGGACAGCGAGGCGGCGGCGTACTGCAGCCCCGCCAGCAAGGCGAACGCGGTCGCGCCCCCGGCCAAGCTGACGTCGGGGGACACCGCGACGCTGGCGAGCACCGACCCCAGCGCCACGCTGACGATCAGGTCGAAGGCGTTCAGCTGGCTGAGCGCGCGCTTGCCGGACACGCGGAGGACCAGCAGCAGGACGAGGTACGCCAGGGGCGCGACCACCGCCGTCCGAAGCAGGGCATTCCAGTCGTCGAAGAACATACGGAGTCCGTACCCACGGCCGGGGCTCCCGGCACAGGGCGGCTCACCGGCACGGGTGCGGCTCGCCGGAACGGTGCGGGGCCCCCGGCGGGCAGCGGCTCACCGGCGCGGTGCGGGGCCCCCGGCGGGCAGCGGCTCGCCCCCCCCGCACGGGCGCTCTAGACCTGCCCGGGCCAGTCGGTGCCGATGATGAC
>JBBDQS010000119.1:13648-20734 GCA_040905805.1 Egibacteraceae bacterium
CCCCCCCCGCACGGGCGCTCTAGACCTGCCCGGGCCAGTCGGTGCCGATGATGACGTGCAGGTCCACCTCGGTGGAGAACACCCGGTTGGGCTCGACGTTGCCGAAACGCGGGTCGCGCTGGCGCAGTGCCTCCGCCTCCACCATCCACCCCTCGACCGCCTGCACGGTGGTGCGACCGACCACCGGGGTCGGGAGCAGGTTCACGTGGGTGACCTGGTAGCCCAGCGACTGCAGCACCGCGTGGACCTCCTCGACCGTGGGCCGGGCGATGCCGCCGTGGTGCAGGAGCTGCACCCGGGTCTGCCCCGGGGCTCTGCCCGGCGGGCTCGCCGCGGCGGTGGGGGCCGGCGCGTCGCGGGCCGCCGTGTCCGCGCCGGGCACCGCAGTCGTTCCGGGCCCCGCCGTCCCCGCCACGCCACCCAGCCCCGCGGTGCCCGCCACGCCACCTTCGGGCCCCGCCGCCCCCGGCACGCCACCCTCGGGCCCCGCCGTGCCCGCCACGCCACCCTCGGGCCCCGCCGCCCCCGGCACGTCGGACCCCGGCACGTCGGACCCCGGCAGGCCGGACCCCGGCACCCCACCCCCGGGTACCTCAGCCGCGCCGGCGGCAGCATCCCCGCCGGGCTCCTCGGATCCCTCGCGGCCGTCGTCCGTCCCCGACCCGGAGCGGGAATCGTCATCGCCTGCAGCGGAGCGGCCGGATCCCTCGACGGCATCCACCGGGCCGGGCGAGGATGCGCCGAGCTTGACGTCGACCGGGCCGCCCGCGTCGCCCCCCCCGATGCTCGCCGCGAAGACCAGGCACGCCAGCCCGAGGACCCCCAGCACGATCCCCAGCGGCACGCGGCTGCCCCCCAGCCCGCGCCAGCGGGGTGGCCGGCGCAGCATCGGGCCCTCGTCGACGTCGAACGGCTCGTCGACCGCGCAGTCGCGCAGCAGCTCCTCGGCGTCGAGCCCCAGATGCCGGGCGTAGATGCGCACGTAGGCCAGCGTCGTCGCGTCGTCCAACGCCAGCTGGCCCGATTCCAGCGCCGCGGGCACGTGGTCGGGCAGCTTGGTCCGAGCAGCCGCCGTCGCCCGGGACTGGCCCAGGCGTTCCCGCTGGCTGCGCAGGGTCTCCTGGACGCTGGACATCGCGGCGATTCTACTCGGCTGCGCTGCGCCTGCGGCGGGTCAGGCCTCCCGGTGGCGGGCGATGGAATCCAGGAGGCGGTCGGCGAGGTGCGCACGGCACACGAGGATGTCGGGGGAGTAGGCATCGGGCTTGTTGAAGGTGGGCGGGGCGCCGTCCACGCGGCAGACGTGGAGCCCGGCGGCCCTGGCCACGGCCGTGGGCGCCGCGACGTCCCACTCGTACTGGCCGCCGTCGTGCAGGTAGGCGTCGACGTCGCCGCGCACCACCGCCATCGCCTTCGCCCCCGCCGATCCGAGCGGCACGAGCTCCGCGCCGAGCTCGTCGGCGACGCCGCCGGCCCACGCCGGGGGGCGGGTGCGGCTCACGACGAAGCGCAGGGCCCGCCCCTCGGCGGCGGGGGGCACCGTCGGCGGCGCGTCGGTGGCGTACACCACGTCGAGGGCGGGCAGCGCCACCGCCCCGGCGGCCAGATCGCCGGCCTGCCACAGGGCCACGTGCACCGCCCAGTCGTCCCGGCCCTCCTCGGTGTACTCGCGGGTACCGTCGAGCGGGTCGACGATCCACACCCGGGCCGCGGCCAGCCGCGCGGCGTCGTCGGGGGCCTCCTCGGACAGGACCGCGTCGTCGGGGAACCGCTCGGCGATGCCCGTGACGAGCAGCGCGTGTGCGCGCGCGTCGCCCTCGTCCCCGAGGGCCTTGGGGTCCGCGCCGGCGTGCGTGCGCAGGTCGAGCAGCAGCGACCCCGCCTGCGCGGCGAGCTCGCGGGCGGCCAGATGGGAGACCTCCGGTGGGGTGCTCATGAGGTCTCCACCACAGAACGCCGGCGGGATCGGCGGCGTGACCGCCGCCACACGCGGCCCCACTCCAGCACCGCGAGCCCCCAGACGGCGGCGATGCCGACCTGCAGGATCCCGCCCAGCAGCCACCGCCGGCCCGTCGCCGCGCAGGCCGCGTCGTGGCGCTCGGCGAGCTCCCCCCCTTCGGCGACCTCCACGCCGCCGCTGCCCGCGACCGCCGCCACCACTGCGGGGGGGCAGGACAGGTCACTGTCGTCGAGCTGCACGCCGGGGACGAACAGCACCCAGATCCCGTGGAGGGCGACCAGCGCGCACCCCACCACGACCGCCTTCTGCCAGCGGCTCGCCCGGCGGAACAACCGCCCCGTGCGCGTGCCTGAGGACGACCGCTTCGAAGACGACCGCTTCGAGGACGACGAGCCGCGATGAGCGCGCGTCACGCCCGCTCCTCGTCCGGCACCGGCCAATCCGGCCCGACCCCCACGTGCAGGTGGACCTCCGCGGAGAAGGCGGAGTTGGCCGCGACCTCGGCGAAGCGGGCGTCACGGGCGGCGAGCGCCTCGGCCTCGGGCTCCCAGCCCTCGCTGTAGAGCACCGTGGTCGACGGGAAGGCCGTGCGCGCGGCGCTGACCCGGACGACCTGGTAGCCCATGGCCTCCAGGGTGGCGACCACGTCGTCGACCACCGGCGCCTGCTCGGGGCCGTGGAGCACCTGGACCCGGGTGTCCTCGGGCGCGCGCCCGGCCGGTTCGGGCTCGGGCTCTGGCTCCGGGGTGGGCTCGGGCTCCGGGTCGGGAGTCGGACTCCGTGCGGGTCCGGTATCGGCGTCGGGGTCCTCGACGTCGGGGTCGCCGGCGTCGGGGTCGCCGGTGGCTTGCCCGTCGGGGTCGACATCGACGTCGGGCGCGACCAGATCCACCCCGGCGCCCTGGTTCGCCGTCAGTACTCCCGCGGTGACCCCTGCCGCCACCAGGGCCGCCGCCACGAACACCAGCACCAGCCACAGGCCCTGCGGCCGGCGGCGTGCTGGCATTGCGCCATCGGGCCCGGGCGTCCCCCACGCGGGCCCCGCCCCCTCGGCGTGCGCGGGATCGCCGGGCACGAGCTCCTCGCCGGTGAGGTCGCGCACCCGCGCCTCAGCGTCCAGCCCCAGCGAGCGCGCGTACATCCGCAGGTATGCGCTGGTCTTGACGTCGTTTTGGGCCAGGGCCCCCTGCTCCAGGCCCTGCACGACCAGCCTCGGCACGCCGGCGTCCCGGGCCGCCTGCTCGAGGGTGAGCCCTCGGCGCACCCGTTCCTGGCGCAGAGTGTCGCCGATGCCGCGCACGCCGGTACCGTCCTGTTCTTCGGAGGGGATGACCGCCATCTTAGGCCAGCACTCCGACCGCGACGTGATCGCCGGCCCCGCCGTCCATCGCGAGCTCGATGAGCGCACGCGCCGCCCAGCGCGGGTCCTCGGCGCGGGCAAGGATCGCGGCGGTGTGTCCGACCCAGTCCCGGCCCAGGTAGGTGGTGAGGCCGTCGGAGGCCACGGCCACCCGGTCCTGGGGGCGGACCCGCACCCGGGTCACGGCGGGGATGAAGCTGTCCGGCCCGAGGAAGCCCGCGTCGTCGCCGACCGCCTTGCCCCGGCCCGCCCGTTCGCGCACGCAGACGGTGTCGCCGTAGGTCGCCACGTACAGGTGGTCGCCGACCACCAGTGCCAGGGTCAGCGCCGTGCGGCTGTCCGCCCGCTCACCTGTCGCCTCGCCGACCGCCGTGATGACTGCCCGCAGGGCCGCCCCGCAGAGCGCCTCCACGGCGGCGACGGGGCGGGCGGGCGCCTGCTGGACCACGTCCGGGGCGCGCTCGGCCACCGCGGCCAGCGCGGCACGGGCCGCGTCGAAGCCGAAGTGCCCGTCGACCACGGCGAGCAGTCGCCCGCCCGGGCCGGTCGCGGCGAGCACCCCGTCCTCGTTGGGGTCGACGTGCTCGTAGGGCTTGGGGTAGCGCCCGCGGCTGAGGGCCACCGCAGCGTGCCCGTCGACCGCGGCGTCCACGACCTCGTCGAGCACCGTGTGCTCGTCACCCCACAGCGTGACCACGCCGTTCGCCATCAACTGCCTCTCTCTTGGCCCGGTCGGCACCGGTGTGCTCGCTGCGCGGGGCAAGGCACCGGCGTGCGCGGTGCGCCCCGCCCGGCGAGGGGGCCGGGCGCACCCCATCGTCGCATACGATGCCATCGTCGCCCGACGGGGTCCGCGCAGCGTGCCGAGCCGAGGCGCTGCGAGGCTGCGAGGTCGCCGGCTGGAGCCCCCTGCGTGGAGGATCGGGGCCATGTGGTGGCCCTGATCCTGCACGGTCCGGCGCGCCGGGTGGCGGTCACGGCCGCGACCGCCGTGAGGGGACGCCGACACCGGAAGGGGCCCACCATGCAGCGCCGAGGGCGGGTCCTTGGGGGTGTGCTGGCGGCCGGCGCGACAGCCGTGGCGGTCGCGGGCGTCGTCGCCCTCGGCGCCACCCGAGGAGAGCCGGCCCTGGCCGGCGTGTTCGTCGAGCCCTCCGCCGTCCAGGGCTGCCTGCCCGCCGCGGTCACCGTCACGCTGGATCGCGCCGCGCCCGCCGACGGGCTCGCAGTGGGCCTGGCGTCCTCGTCCGCCGTCGTGGCGGTGCCCCGCCGGGTGACGGTGCCCGCGGGCGCCACCGAGATGACGGTCACAG
The DNA here is from genome assembly GCA_040905805.1 of Egibacteraceae bacterium. Taxonomy (NCBI): domain Bacteria; kingdom Bacillati; phylum Actinomycetota; class Nitriliruptoria; order Egibacterales; family Egibacteraceae; species Egibacteraceae bacterium. The sequence continues at coordinate 18,282 of JBBDQS010000119.1, forward strand.
CGGACACCGTGCCCGTCGCGGCGGTCGAGCCGGCGCAGGTGCGCGCCGCCGCCGCCGGCAGCGACGCGACCGCGACCGTGGAGGTCACGCCCGTCCAGGCCGGCACCGTCGCCGAGGACCCCGACCCGGCGTGCCTGGCCGGGTTCACCGACCTGCACGGCTACACCGATCCCGAGCGGGTCGGGGCCTTCGACGCCGCGGCGGTCCCCGAGGCCAGCGGCCTGGCCGCGAGCCGACGCAACCCCGGGTGGTGGTACGTGGTCGACGACGAGCGCCCCCGGGCGGTCTCCGCCGTGCGCGCCGACGGCAGCGACCGCACCCCGATCCCCCTGGCGGGCTTCGAGGGGCGCGACACCGAGGCGCTGGCCGTCGGCCCGTGCGGCCGCCCCGCCGGCCCCGCCGGCCCCGCCGGCCCCGCCGGCCCCGCCGGCCCCGCCGGCCCCACGTGCGTGTACGTCGGCGACATCGGCGACAACCTCGCCCGGTACGACGACGTGGCGATCCTGCGGTTCCCCGAGCCGGACCTGGCCGGCGGGGGCCCGGGCGGCGCGGTCGAGCCCGACACCATCCGCGTGTCCTACCCCGACGGGCCCACCGACGCCGAGGCCCTGCTGGTCGACGACGCCGGGTCGCTCTACATCGTCACCAAGGACGCCGGCCCCGACGGCGAGGGGGCGGCCCGCCTGTACGCCACCGACGGCTTCGTGGGCGGCACCCTGACCGACCTCGGGCCGGTGGCGGTCCCGGCGCCGGCGCACCCGCTGGTGGCGGCGTTTCGGGGCGTGGAGGTCACCGGCGGGGACCACCGTGACGGGCGGGTCGTGCTGCGCACCTACGACGCCGTCGTCGAGTACGTCGCGCCGGCGCCCGGCGCGTCGCTCGCCCAGTTCCCGACATGGCCGGTCCGCGAGGTGCCCGCCGCCCGCCAACCCCAGTCCGAGGCGGTGGCCTACGCCGCCGACGGTTGCGGCTACGCCACCGTCAGCGAGCTGGTCGGCGACATCTGGTTCGTCGGCTGCCGCTGAGGGGCCCAGGCCGACCGGCGAAGGGGCCCCCCCGAGGACAGCTCCCTCGCAGATCGGTCTCGGCCTCGGGCATGCGGTGGGCCGCAGCGGTGACGTGACCGGCTGTCCTGCCCATCTTCCCGTATCGGAAGGACGGGAAACGCAATGGACGAACGGCTAGCCACGGGCACCCGTGTGCGCACCTGGCCCATCGGTCGTCTCTTCCCCGACCAGCCGCCGGGCCGGCGTCAGCGCCACCGACCGAGCAGCGACACCACCAGCGTCAGCACGACCGACACGAGGATCATCGAGGTGATCGGGACGTACACCCGGGTGTGCTCGCCCTCGTAGCGCAGGTCGCCGGGCAACCGCCCGAACCAGGACAGCCCACCGGTCGCCACCAGCAGGCCGACCACGATCGTCGCCACGCCGAGCGCGACGATCACCAGGCCGACGGTGCGCGAGTCCATGGCCACCTCCGTGGGGGGGGGTTCGGCGTGTGCGTCGTGCGACTTTGGCATAGTTCGGAGCATGCCCGGTGCACACGCCACCATCACGTTCCTCTCCGACTACGGGCTCGCCGACCCGTTCGTGGGGGTCTGCCACGCGGTCATGGCCCGCATCGCCCCCCACGCGCGGGTCGTGGACCTGACCCACGGCGTCGCGCGCCACGACGTCACCGGCGGCGCGACGGCGCTGGCCGACTGCGCGCCCTACCTGCCGCGGGGCGTGCACCTCGCGGTCGTCGACCCCGGGGTCGGCACCGACCGCCGGGCGGTGGCGCTGACCGCCGGCGGGCACGTGCTCGTCGGGCCCGACAACGGGCTGCTGCTGCCGGCCGCCGAGCGCCTGGGCGGCGTGGACGGCGCCTGGGAGCTGGTCACGCCGGCCTACCGCCTGGAGCCGCTGTCGGCGACCTTCCACGGCCGTGACGTGTTCGCGCCCGCCGCCGCCCACCTGGCCCGCGGGGTGCCGCCCGCCGAGCTCGGCCCGGGCCGCGACCCCGTGGGGCTCGTGCGTCTGGACCTGCCCGGCGCCACGCAGGGTGACGGGCGCCTGCAGGCCACGGTGGTCGGCGTGGACGGGTTCGGCAACGTGGCGTTGAGCGCGCTCGGCGAGGACCTCGCCGAGGTCGGCATGGAGGCCGGGGACACCGTCGCCGTGGAGGTGGGCGCCGGGTCGACCACCGCGACGGTGGCCACCGCCTTCGCCGAGGTGCCCGACGACGTGCTGGTGCTGCTGGTCGACAGCACAGGCCGTGCCGCGCTGGCGGTCAACGGCGGGGACGCGGCCAGCCTGCTCGGCGCGCATCCCGGCGCGGCGGTCGCCGTCACCCGCACGCCCCGAGCCACCCGCTGAACGCGCATCCCGGCGCGGCGGTCGCCGTCACCCGGACGCCCCGAGCCACCCGCTGAACGCGCATCCCGGCGCGGCGGTCGCCGTCACCCG
>JBBDQS010000119.1:20834-23176 GCA_040905805.1 Egibacteraceae bacterium
GACGCCCCGAGCCGCCCGCCCGACGCAAGGGTCCGGCCCGGCCGGTTACGGCGAGGTCTCCGCGACGGCGCGCGGCGGCCTAGGCTTGCATCGACGCGCAACGACGGCGAGCCACCGCGGTAGCGGGGAGGGATCTCGCGCAGACCGCCGCAGAGCCAGACGAGAGGAGCCAGCGTGCGCAGCCAACAGGGGCGCCGGGTGCTGATCACCGGGATCGCCGGGCAGCTCGGCGGGCAGCTGGCGGCACGGCTGGAGGCCGACGACGACGTCGCCTACCTGGCCGGCTTGGACCTGCACGAGCCCCGCCACGACCTGACGCGCACCGAGTACGTGCGGGCCGACCTGCGCTCGCCGCTGGTCGCGAAGCTCGTCGAGGACGCGCGTGTGGACACCATCGTGCACCTGGACATCACCGCCACCCCGGCCGATGCCGGCGGGCGCACCCGCATGAAGGAGCGCAACGTCCTCGGCACGATGCAGCTGCTCGGTGCGGCGCAGCGCTGCCCGGGTGTGGCGCGGGTGGTCGTGAAGTCCACCACCGCGGTGTACGGCTCGACCTACACCAACCCGGCGCTGCTGCGCGAGGAGTCCGCCCCCGACGCCGCGGTGCACCGCGGCTACGGCAAGGACGCCGTCGAGGTCGAGAGCTACGCCCGCGCGTTCGGCCGCCGACGCGCCGACGTCGCCCTGACGGTGCTGCGGTTCGCCAACTTCATCGGCCCGAACGCGCAGACGCCGCTGACCCGCTACCTCGCCCTGCCGGCGGTGCCGACGGTGCTCGGCTTCGACCCGCGGGTGCAGCTCTGCCATGAGACCGACGCCGTCGAGGTGCTCTACCGCGCCGCCCGCGGTGACCACCCCGGCATCTTCAACGTCGCGGGGCCGGGGATCGTCTACCTGTCGCAGGCGATCCGCCTGGCCGGGCGGGTCTCGGTGCCGGTGCCGCCCCCGTTCGTCGGCGGGGTGGCCGGGCTGGTGCGCCGCGCGGGGCGCATCGACGTCACCCCCGACCAGCTCGCGTTCCTCACCTACGGGCGGGTGGCCGACATCAGCCGCCTGCGCGAGCACTTCGGCTACGAGCCGGCGTACTCGACGCGCGCCGCCCTCGCCGACTTCCTCGCCTCGGGCCGGGTCAGCCCGGTGGTCGACCCCGAGACCCTGACCCGCGTCGAGCAGCGGGTCCACGGCCTGCTGACCCGCACCGCCGCACGGGGGAGTGCCACGTGACCGAATCCGAGCACGCCCAGATCATCAACCTCGACGAGGGACGGCGGCGGATGGCCGGCGCCGGCCGCGAGCGCTGCCTGACCGTGGTCGCCGGCGGGCGGACCTGCCGCAACTACGCCGGGGCGTCGGGGCACTGCCGCATCCACGAGCCCGCCGGTGGCGCCCCGCCCGCCGAAGGCCGGGGTCACGAGGCCCGTGCCGGCGCGGCCGGCGCGGCCGGCGGGGACGAGCTCGACGACGCGATCGCCAACGCCCTGGCGTTCCTGCGCCGGCGCCTCAGCGGGGACTACGCCATCGACGCGTTCGGCTTCGACCGCGAGCTCACCGAGCAGGTGATGCTGCCGCTGGCCCGACCGCTGTACCACCGCTACTGGCGGGTGCGGGCGGTCAGCCTGGAGCACGTCCCCGACGAGGGGCCCGCCCTGGTGGTGGCCAACCACTCGGGGACGCTGCCCTTCGATGCGGTCATGACCAAGATGGCGCTGCTCGACGAACACCCCGCCCGCCGGCACCTGCGCGAGCTCGCCGCCGACCTGGCGCTGAAGGTGCCGGTCATCAGCTCGCTGGCGCGCAAGAGCGGCAGCACGCTGGCGTGCGGCGACGACGCGCGGCGCCTGCTGGCCGAGGGCGAGCTCGTCGGGGTCTGGCCCGAGGGCTACAAGGGCCTCGGCAAGCCCTACCGCGACCGCTACCGGCTGCAGCGCTTCGGGCGCGGCGGGTTCGTCGGGGTGGCGCTGCGCGCCCAGGTGCCGATCATCCCCACCGCCATCATCGGCGCCGAGGAGATCTACCCGATGCTCGCCGACGTGCGCTGGCTGGCGCGTCTGCTCAGCCTTCCGTACCTGCCGGTGACCCCGACGTTCCCGCTGCTCGGCCCGCTCGGGGCGGTGCCGCTGCCCACCAAGTGGGTGATTGACTTCGGCGAGCCGATCGACACCACCGCCTACGGCCCGGAGGCCGCCGACGACCCGATGGCGGTCTTCGAGCTCACCGACCGGGTGCGCGACACGATCCAGCAGATGCTGTACCGCAACCTCATGGGTCGCCGGTCGATCTTCTTCTGAGACGTGAATCGCCGGAGCGCCAGCGGAGGCGATGCTCCGCTGTGCCGGGTG
>JBBDQS010000120.1 GCA_040905805.1 Egibacteraceae bacterium
TCGTGGATGACCCACGAACATTGCGGAAGGGGTCGGCCGTTCCATGATGACTAGCGGTCTTCGTGGCGATCAACATGATCTACGCGATCGGCGACCTCACCCATCCCGAGTCGCCGGCCGCGTTCCTGGCCACCGCGCTGGTCATCGGCTGTGGCCTCGTCACCATCGTGCTGGCCGTCCTGGCGGCGCGGGGTCGACCCGCACCCGCTCGTCGGGTCTGGACGGTCACCGGGGGCGCCTTCGTCCTGCTCGCGGTCGGCAGCGGCCTGGCCACGGCCGCCGTCGACGACGACCAGCGACTGCCCGGCGACGTCGAGATCGTCGCTCAGGACGTCGAGTTCCCCGCGGAGGTCACCTTCGGCAGCGATGCCACCGGCCTCTTCGTCCGCAACGAGGACGCTTCCGGCATACCCTCGTGATCGAGGGCCAGCTCGACGCGGTCGAGCTCCCGGCCAACACCGACGTGCGCACTCCCGCCGACCTCGAGCCCGGTACCTACCGCTACTACTGCGACATCGTCGGCCACGAGGCAATGGAAGGCACCCTCGTGGTCGAGTGACCGGCTTCGATGCGTTGAGCGACGAGCAAGCCCAAGCGTTCTTCGACGCCTACGTCGCCGCCCTGCCGCAGAAGGCAGCGCAACTACGCGCGCACGTGGCCGCGACCGGCGGGCCCGCCGAGCGGCCCGACGGCACCCCCGACAGCCTCGAACCGCTGTAGGGAGTGGTTTGTGGCCTGGCACGACGCGGGGGTTGGGAGGTCAACGTGCGCGGCGTGCTGCAGTCGCTCGCGGGACGCGTGGCGCTGCGGGACAAGGGACGCCACGCAGCCGCCCTGCGGGAGGCGTTCGATGCGTGGATGAGCCACAGCGGGGTCGGGTGAACGACCCGCTGTACGACATCGGCCCTGCGTGGCTGCCTGACTGGGACCTCACCGTGCAACTCGACGATGTGGTCGCGCACCTGCAGGACGAGCGTCTCGACGCGCTCACCGCGACGCTCGCCGGGCTGCCGGGCGTTGAGGAGGCCATCCACGAGGACCGCGAGGTGTGGCATGTGCGCGGCACGGGGCTCGGCGCAGGTCCCGTTCCTTCATGGCATCACTGCGTCCCCTGGCGGGGCTATGGGTTGGACCGCTTACGGTTGCCTCCCCGCAGTCGAGCGAGGAGGGCGCGGCAGCTACGGAGCGTGACGTGTGCCGCCGCCGTCGACCTCCGCCCTACCCGGCAAGGGCCGCGTTCGCCGTCCATCTCGTGGGGCGTTGGACCGCATCCAATCCTACACGGAACGTATCGGTTCGTGTACCATCGGGGCGTGAGCCAGGATGCCGCACGCACCCACCGCCTGAACGTCACCCTCGACGCAGAGCACGCCGCCAAGCTCTCCAGCTTGGCCGAGCGCACGCATGTTAACGAAGGCACCCTCGCCCGGTCGCTGCTGGCCAGCGCGATCGAGGCCACCGACCCCGATCCTGACAACGTGGTTGCCCTCCTCGACGGCATCGACGGCGCCTACGAGCGCGCGCAGCGCGGTCTGCGGCAGGCAGCTACAGGGCAGACGATCCCGCTCGACGAGCTATAGCCGTTGGCTCGGGTCGAGCTCGCCGAGAGCGCGGTCGAGGATCTCCACTGGCTCATCCGCACCCACAGCCTTCCCGAAGACACGCGCGCTCGGGTGCGTCGCGGTCTCGTGCAACTCGAGCAGTTCCCACGAATAGGACCCGAGTTGCACGGCCGTTGGGCGGGTCTGCGCTTCGTCCTTGGTCCGTGGCGCTGGATGCTGATGATCTACAAGTACGACGAGTCGAACGATGGCTGTGTGGTCGTGACGATCCAGGACGCCCATGCCTCCTCATCCGCGGCCATGCGGAGCTGACGCGGCCCTACCCGGCTTGTACGCACTCGTGGCGTGACGCGAGGGTGGTTGGGGCCGCAGTACCGGTCGTGCGGTATCCGGGCTATCCGAACGTTGCTCACCCCGTAGACGGGGGGCGGCCTCGGCCGGCTTGGTGGTGGTCGCAGTGCGCCACCGCTCGTACTCCCGGTCGATCGCGGCGCAGGTTCGCGTCGACCAGGAACCTCACGCGGTGGTGCGCAAAGGCAGTGCTCGCTCACGCAGCGCCTCAGCGGCGAAGTGCAGCGCTTCGGTGACGTCATCTGCTTCAAGGTCGGGAAGTTCGGCGGTGATCTCCTCCACGGCCATGCCATCGGCAACCATCGCCACCACGGTGGCGACCGGGATGCGCAACCCCCGAATGCACGGCATGCCACCCATCTGGCCCGGGTCGACCGTGATCCGCTCAAAGCGCATGGACATCACCTCTCACCTCTCGAGTGTACGTCGCACCGCCCGGCTGCTGCGCGGGGCTCGATAGCGGTCTCCTGCGATCAGGGGCGTGACCGGTGATGGGATGGCAGCCTCTTGCCCCGTCCGTTATCGGCCGCGGTCAAGGAGCTCGTCGCACTCACGACTGGGAGGTGCCTGATGTCCACCACTGTGATCATGACCGCCCCGGACGCCGACGAGCTTGCGCCTGTGCGCGGGCGCGTTCGTGGCCGACTATCGCTCGGCACACCCGCCGCAGCTACAGCACCGCCGACCTGTCCTGTCCCTGAGCGTGGAGATATCCGATGGTCGGGCCGCCGCATTCCAGGGTTAGGGGATCCCCGGTACAGCAACGGTCGAGGGCGACCCGTGCCGCCGACAGCCAGCGGACGACGCCGGCGATCGGGGCAACCCTGGAAGTGCGGCGGATACCACGAAGGTTTGCGGATGTCGACCGGACCGCCCGGTCGGCAAGCCCTGCAAGCGTTGCCGGTCAGGGCCGGTCAGGCGCACATCTTCGACGACAGTGTCTCACCTGTGATACGCCCGTGCTATGCTGGCCTCCATGAACGAGATCAACGTGCGTGAACTGCGCAACCACGGCGGCGAGGTGCTCGAACGCGTGTCGCGTGGCGAGACCCTGACCGTGACGCGCGCCGGTGTACCCGTGGCAGAGCTGCGTCCATTGGCCCGGCAACCGCTGGCGGCTTCAACCCTGCTGGCGCGCTGGCAGCGCCTACCCCTCGTGGATGCCCACCGGCTCCGGCTAGACCTGGATCAGGTCCTCGACGCCTCGCTCTAGATGGCCACCGACCGCCGCGGTCTGCTGGACACCAGCACCGTCATCCTGCTGCCGCTCATCGATGACGCCGCTCAGTTGCCTGACGAGCCCCTGATCAGCGCCGTCACCCTGGCAGAGCTGTCGGTGGGTCCGCTGATCGCCTCCACGGAGCAACAACGCACGGCCCGGCAGGCACACGTGCAGCAGGCCGAGGCTGACTTCGACGCCTTGCCGTTTGATGCTGCGGCAGCGCGGGCGTTCGGCCGTGTGGCCGCGTCGCTACGGCAGGCGGGTCGCAAGACGACGGCTCGTACGTACGACGCGATGATCGCCGCTATCGCCGTGGCCAACGACTTACCCCTGTACACCTGCAACCCGGCTGACTTCACCGGTATTGAGGAGTTGCGCGTTGTCGTCGTCCCGCATCCGAACAGCATCGATGAGAGCTAATCAAGACCTGACAGAACGGCGGAACTCCTACGGGTTGTGACCAACGCGATCGCGGGGAATCCAAGTCCGCAGGGCGCCACGGAGCGTGATACAGACGCAGCCGTCGGCCCCCGTCTCCCGGCATAGTCCGCGTTCATCCGGTCGCACTCGTCGAACGTTGGGCCGCACTCGTGAAGTCGTGTCGTATTGCGCGTCGCCCAGTTCACGGGCCCCAGACCGCAGGTCGTCGGGGATGACCTCGTCTGCCGCCACGATTAGACGCTCGGCGCCGCCGCACCCCACCGCCACCGCCCCGGGCC